>JANOEG010000513.1:0-3617 GCA_031413095.1 Burkholderiales bacterium
GGACAAGGCGGCGTGTACTTCGCATCAGGGGCCGTCTTTGCGCGTGTGGCCGAGCCGCTGTATCAGTTTCCCGCGCTCCTGCACCACGGCTCCTCGCGCAAAATCGATGGTGTCGAACGGGTCGTGCTGCCCGAGCTGTACCCATCGCTGGGCAACCTGATCGGTGCCGCGCGGCGGCTCCACGCCGAGGATCGAACCAGCGGCGAAGCCAAAGCCGATCGCGAGGCGCTGCTGTCCGCATGCGTAGCTGCCAAGGCCCGAAACCCCAAGGACAAAGCCGACGCACTGCCGTTGATCGACGATCTCACCCACGGGGTGGTGGGGGTGGATACCAGCAACGCGATCGTCGCCGCGTACAAGTTTGAGCTGCTCAACTTACACGAGCTCGGACTGCGGCGCCGCGACATCGGCGTCGACAGCATGGCCGCGCTCGCCAGCCACAAGATCGTCGCGCCGACGGCTGTGCTGGCGCTCTCCGATGGCTCGACGGCCGATCTGTTCGTGACGCCAAAGTCGTTCGACAGCTTCACCCCAGGCGCGGCAATCCATGTCGCGGCCAGCGTTTCGCTCCACGAAGACGCAGTGGCGTCTGCGCGCAAGATGCTCAAGCTTATCGCGGACTTCATCGCTGGCGTGCTGTTCTGCGTGCCCATCCTGCTCCTTCATCACAAGTTGGAGGCCCGCTCGCAAGCCTGGCCGTGGGTGCAACGCGCCAGCGCCTTGCTGCTACCCTTGTTCGTTGCCGCCCTCGTGATTGCGCTGTCGTTCTGGGTGTCGGCGCTGTTGCTGCCGCGCGGCTTCTGGCTGAATCCGGTGTACATGTCGCTCGGCATGATGATCCACAGCTACTTCGACGTCTCGCGGCCCGCGCCGCGGCGCCCCGGCCAGGCGCTTCGCACCGAGGCGGCGTCTTCACGCTTCGCGCAGACGCTGACGACCATCAGCGACTGGGTCGATGTCGACAAGCCGCCACCGCCGGCGGAACGCCATGCGGCTGACAAGATTCTGAGGACGCTTTGGCTATGCTTGCTGGCCATCGTGATCGCTTGCGCTGTCGTGCTCAGCATTAGTGACCTGTTGTCGCGTTGAAAGGACTTGACTCGTGCTCTTCCCGATCGCATCTCTTGCACCGTCCCTGCGTTGGCCGGCGGCCCTGACCCTCGCCGCGCTGCTGGCCGCGGGGCCGGCGCGCGCCAACGATTGCTGGTTGCGCTGCGAGGGCGCGACACCGTGCACGGTGTCCAGAGCGTCGGCCAGCAGCCAGGACGTTCCCATCACTTTCACGACGCCAGACAGTTCGTGCGCTGAACTGCGTCGCGTCGAGAAGGGCGAGCGCGTCGAGGGCATGCTGCGCAGCCGGGGCAAGGTAGCGCTGTTCAGCGTCGCCCGCGACCAGGACGTGGGCGCCGCAGTGCGGCTGCTCGGGGCCGGTGACTGTGCCTTCAACCGCCGCGCTTGCCGCGAACGGCGCGACCAGGCCATGCTCGCGGGCCGCGGCGGCAAGGCCTTCGACGGCGCTTCGGGCCACGCGCCGGCCGGAGCGCCCTGTGCCATCGGGCTGCCGTGCGGCCTGGTGCTGGCGCCCACGCAACCGTGGTCGCTGCGAATCGACGACCCGCGCGCCGCCGACGCCACGCTGCAAGTGGCGGCGCTGCGCAACGCCAGCGGCACGATCGACGTTGCCGTGCGCGACAGGCGCGCCGCGATCGCGCCGGGGTTCGTTCGCGCAGGCGCTTCATACAGCTATGCATTGACCGCTCGCGGCGGCGCCGTCATCGCCGCGGGCCAATTCTCGGCGGCTGCGGCGGCGATCGAAAACGACGTTCGTGATACCGAGCAGGCGGCGCTGAAAGCCGGCCGGTCCGCCGCCGCGGCACGGCTCGAAGCGTTGCTGCTGAGCGAGCTGGACTGGGACGTGATGATGTTGACGCGGCCTTGAGTACAGGAGTTCGACCATGCCGATCACCCCTCTTCCTGTCGTGCGCCGGCCCGCGCTGATAGCCGCTGTCTTGCTGGCGTGCGCAGCGCTGCCCTGCGCGGCACAGTTGCCGGAGCTGCCCTTCAAGCTGCCGTCGTTCCTTCAAGGCGCGGCCTCGGCGCCGGCGCAGAACGAGCCGTCGCCGCCGCCGGCCGCGGCGAAGCCGCAACTCGCACCGAAGAGCGCTTTAGAGCGGGCCGGCACCGGTCAGTCCGCTGTGAAAGCGTCGCCGGCTGCGCTATCGGACCTCAAGCCCGACATCGACTGCAGCCGCCCCCAGGAAGGTTTCGACGTGGTCGCCAAGGTCGTTGAGTACGGCGGCGAGAACGCCCGGCGGCGCTTGGATCGCCTGGTAGCCACCGATTTTCGCTACGACGATCTCACGCCCGAAGACAGGGCGATGCTCAAGTACGTCGCCTACACGACCGTCTGGGTGCCGCCCGCGCTGGAGAGCAAGATCGGCAGCGTTTACAGCGCGCTGGCGGCGGGCCCGGGTGACGAGAGCTACTCGCCCAGCGCGCGGCGCTCGCAAGAACGCATCGTGCTGCTCAAACAGCAGGTCGCGGACTTCCCGGGCGAGATCAAGCTGCTGGTGCGCAAGGACATGCCCAGCGGCGCCGCAGCGCAGGCCGGCGGCTTGATCTCGATCGCGCAAGGCTTCGTCTCGGACCTCGAGGCGCAGCCCAGTGCGAGCGACCTGATCCTGGCGCACGAGCTGTCGCACGTCTACAAGCGCCATTCGCTCAAGGAGATCCAATACCAATTGGTCTCGACGTCGGCCGGCTTCTCGATCGCAAAACGCCTGCTCGGGCGCTCAATGCAGGGCGGTGGCGGCAACATGCTCGTCGAAGCCCTCGGCTCGGTGCAACTGGGCTTCGAGCTGGTCAGCTTCGTCAGGGGCTTGCAGATTCGCTTCTCGCGCGACCAGGAGCTCGAAGCCGACGCCTGCGCCGCAGTCTGGATGAAGCGCGCGCAGATGGACACGAACGACGCCTGGAAGGCATTCGAAACCGTGGCGGCGTCGCCCGGGCAAGCGGGCAGCTATTTCGAGCAACACCCGAGCAGTGCCGAGCGCCGCGCGCGTTTTGTCGCGGCAACCAAGCGGCAGGGCGCGCCCGCGGCGCCCAACAAGCCGGCCGCTGCGGCGGCCCAGCCGCCGCGCTGACGGGCCGAGGCGCGGTGGCTCAGCGCATGAAGGCGTCGTAAGCCGTCTTCGCGATCAGCAGCGCGACGACGATGATGAAGACGCTGCGCACAAACCCCGCGCCGTGCTTCAACGCCAGCCGCGTGCCGGCCAAGCTGCCGGCGATGTTGGCCACGGCAATGACCAGCGCCAGATGCCACCAGACATGGCCCTTCCACGCAAACAGCACGAGTGCGGCGGCGTTGGTCGCTGTGTTGAGCATCTTCGCGCTCGCGCTCGCATGCAGGAAGTCGTAGCCGAGCGCGCGCACGAACAGAAAGACGAAGAAGCTGCCGGTGCCAGGGCCGAAGAATCCGTCGTAGAACCCGATCACCGCGCCGATCGCCGAGGCCACCACCGCTTCGCGCGTGCCATCGAAGCGCGGCCTGTGGTGCCGGCCCAGCTCCTTGCGCAGCAGCGTGTAGATCAGCACCGCGCCGAGCACGAACGGCAGCG
>JANOEG010000514.1:0-7216 GCA_031413095.1 Burkholderiales bacterium
CGCGCCGGTCGCCTGAAGATCGCGCCGCATGCGCTGTGGACCGGCGGTGAGACGCTGACCGCGGCGACACGGCGCACGCTGGGCGAACGCTTCCACGCGCCGGTGCGCGACAGCTACGGCGCCAGCGAGTGTTTCCTGATCGCCAACGAGTGCCGCTGCGGCCACCTGCATGCGAACGCCGACTGGGTGATCCTCGAGCCGGTGGATGAGCGTGGCCGTCCGGTGCCGCCGGGCACACTCTGCGCGACGACGCTGCTGACCAACCTGGCCAACAACGTGCAGCCCATCATCCGCTACGACCTCGGCGACCGCGTGCGCTTTGTCCCCGGCACCTGCGAGTGCGGCAGCGCGCTGCCGGTGATCGAGGTGCAGGGCCGCGCCGACGATGTGCTGACGCTCGAGGACGCGAAGGGCCACGCGGTGCATCTGGCGCCGCTGGCGCTGACGACCGTGCTCGAAGACGAGGCCGGCGTCTTCGACTTTCAGCTCGCGCAACGCGGCCCGCATTCGTTGCGGCTGGATGTCTTCGGCGGAGGTTCATCCAAAGGCGCAGCCGATGCGCTGCGCGGCTTCCTGCGCGAGCAGGGGCTGGGGGCGGCGCGCCTGGAATGCCACAGCGAAAGCAGCCCTGCCGAACGCGGCCGCAGCGGCAAGCAGCGCCGCGTGGTCTGCGAACATGCCAGTGCCGTCAACGACGAGAGCGCTGCGCGAGCCAAACGCGCCGCAGCGCGCGCACGGCACGCCACAGCGTGAGGCCACGCAGCGCCCACACCGGCGCTGTCGTCTCAGCCGGCGGCGTGTGGCGCAGGTGTTGAGCGCGCATCCACACGGCGGCGGCCAGTGCCGCGCCGGCCAGGGCAAGGCCCGTCCAGTGCGGCGGCCGGCAGGCGCTGCGCAAACCATCGACGTCATGCGCCAGGCGAACGCGCTGCAGCGTCGCGTTCGCCGCGAGCAAGCGCCGTTGCGTTGCCAGCTCGTCGGCGGTCACGTCGACCGTTCAGGTGCGAGCGCTCGTGCGTCGGCGCGCAACTGCGTCAACGTCTCGTGCAGCAGCGGCGGGCGCTGTGCGACGAGGCGCCGCCACCACCCGGCTGCGCCGATCGCAGCGGCAAGCAGGACCAGTGCGCCAACACCGAGCACGGAAGCACCGCGATCCGGCCCGGCCGACCAGGCCAGGCCAATCACGGCCAGCACGAGCCCGACGCCGAGGCAGAACAAGGCCAGCGTTGCCGCCAGCGCCTGGCGCGCGATGCGCAATCGCTCTTCGGCCAGCTCGGTGCCGGCCAGCTCGATGCGCGTGCGCGCGATTTCTACGACCGTCGCCGCGACGCGGCGCGCCGAGCCGCCGACGTCGTGCGCGCCGTCCACCTAGCGTCTGCCGATCAGGAGGCCTGCGAGTAGCCCGATCGCTGCCGCCGCGCCCATGGCCGTGTACGGATGCGCATGCACAACCTCGTCGGTGCGGTGCGCAGCGCTCTTGAGCTGCGTGCCGGCCCGTGCTTCCAGATCGGTCAGGCGCTCGCGCAAGTGCATCACTTCGCCGCGCAGGCGTTCGCGCGTTTCGGCGACCTTTTCGTCACCGGCGCGTGCCGTGGCCTTGAGCAGCGCCTCGGCTTCGTCGGCCAGCGTGCGCAGGTGGTGCGCCATGCGGTCGTCGGTGGCCGGAGTTGCCGTGGTGGTGGGTGTGTCCATGAATGAATCTCCTTGCAGGTGATGACAGAAAAGATCGAACGACTCGCAGCTCTTTGACCACGCATCGAGATGTCGGGCGCCGATCTGGCGTTGGCCTTCAGCGAACCCTCCCACTCCCGGTGCGCCATGGTGAGCGCGCCGCGTGCGTCGTTGTTGAGTGAACTCAATGCATGCCCGCGCGCGTGGCCTATCGTTCAGATGCGTTGTCGCCGAGGAGTCAAGTCCGAGACGACGACGCCAGATGAGCCGCCTGGCAACAGGCGTGTCGCGGCAACTTTCGGGGCGCCGTGAAGGACGAAGACAAGTCTCAGACCGAAGACTGGAAGCCTGCAACGGCCGTACATGTTTCGGGGGTCTTCGCCGGACCCGCCGTCTCGCAAGGGGCGGCGGGTTTCATCGTTTCTGGAGGCCGCGCGGGAGACGCTACCCATGACCGAGGCTCGCTGCCGGATGTTCGCCGGTGCTGCATTGACATCGCTGCTGTGGCTGGCCGGCTGCGCGCTGGAGGTGCAGAACGTGCAGCCCGCGCAGCAGATGGCACAAGCGGCCAAGCCGCCAGGCTCGGTCTACACCGGCTGGCGAGTGTTCCAGGACAAGTGCGCCGGTTGCCACGGCGCCGCGGCCACGGGCACGGCGGGTGGTCCCGATCTGTTGCCGCGTGTGCGCGAGATGGGCTCGCGCCGTTTCGTCAACCTCGTGCTGCTTCGCTACGACTGGAACCTGCCGGCGTCGCGGGCGGGCGGCGACAGTGCCGCGCGAGAGGCCTTGATCGATCAGGTGATGCAGCGTCAGCAAGGCGGCTTGACGATGCCCGCCTGGCAGGGCGAACCGCGCGTCAACGCGCACATCGTGGATCTGTACGCCTACCTGTCGGCGCGTGCCCAAGGCGGCCAAGGCCCGGGACGGCC
Organism: Burkholderiales bacterium; assembly: GCA_031413095.1. Lineage (GTDB taxonomy): Bacteria > Pseudomonadota > Gammaproteobacteria > Burkholderiales > Burkholderiaceae_C > CADEEN01. The sequence continues at coordinate 2,601 of JANOEG010000514.1, forward strand.
AGCGCCATAGCGCCGCAGGCGTGGCCCTCTGGTGCTGACACTCATGACCCGAGTCAACGCCAGGTCCATGGCGTTGGCTAGAGTGGGTCGTCTGCCACGGTCTGGATGAGGATGCGATGGCCGCTCTGATGAGCCACGATGCCGTGCAAGTCGGGCCGCACGGCCTGCCGGGTGAACTGGTCCGGCCCGCGCACGCCGTCGGCCTGGTCGTGTTTGCCCATGGCAGCGGCAGCCATCACGGCGGCCCGCGCAACCGCTTCGTGGCTGCGGTGTTGCACGACCACCGCCTGGCGACGCTGCTGTTCGATCTGCTGCGCGCGGATGAATGCCAGGACCGGCGCGCCGTCTTCGACATTGCGCTGCTGACGCGGCGGCTCGTCGAGGCCATGGACTGGCTGCGCGAGCGCGGCTCGGACGACGTGTCGGCGCTGGGTGGGCAGCGACTCGGACTTTTCGGCGCCAGCACCGGTGCCGCCGCCGCGCTGCAAGCCGCCGCGCTGCGGCCGGGCCGCGTCAGTGCGCTCGTCTTGCGCGGCGGGCGTGCCGACCTCGCAGGCCCGCTGTCACACGTGCAAGCACCGACGATGCTGATCGTCGGTGGCGCCGACAGCGAGGTCTTGCAGCTCAATCGCGCCGCGCTGCACGCACTGCACTGCGAGAAGCGCCTGGAGATCGTGCCCGGTGCGTCGCACCTGTTCGAAGAGCCCGGCGCGCTCGATGCCGTGGCGCATCTGGCGGCGGACTGGTTCATCCGCCATTCCACCGAGCGGCTGCAATGAGAGCCGCCTTTGCCAACCGCGATGCGGCCGGCTGCGCCCTGGCGGCGCGGCTCGCCGACGAACACCTGCCCGGCCCGCTCGTCGTGCTGGCGCTGCCGCGCGGCGGCGTGCCGGTGGCCGTCCATGTTGCGCAGCGCCTGAACGCGCCGCTCGATCTGCTGCTAGTGCGCAAGGTCGGCGCGCCGTGGCAGAGCGAACTCGCAGTGGCGGCGGTGGTCGATGGCCGTCAGCCCGAGGTCGTGATCGACGAAGAGACCAGTGCGGCCACGGGCGCCAGCGGCGCCTACATCGACCAGCAGGCGCAGATCGAATGGCGCGAGATCGAGCGCCGCCGCGCGCTCTACCTGCGCGGCCGCGCGGCCGTGCCGGTGCAAGGCGCCACGGTGATCGTGGTCGATGACGGCATCGCCACCGGCACGACGGTGCGCGCCGCCCTGAAGGCACTGCGGCGGCGTGGTGCAGCGCGCCTGGTGCTGGCGGTGCCGGTGGCGCCGCACGACACGTTGACGCAGTTGCGACGCGAAGTCGATCGCATCGTCTGCCTCGCCGAGCCCGACCCGTTTCGCGCCATCGGTCTCCACTACGAAGACTTCACGCAAGTCAGCGATGACGAGGTGATAGCGGCGCTGGAGGGGTACGAGCCGAGTACGCCAGCGTGAGAGCGCGGCAGCTTGTGGCCAAGCGCAGGTCGCCATTCGAGGCCGCGTCCGACTCGACTCGAGTCGAGGGGGTCACAAGGCAGCGCGAGCTGCCGACAGCACCACGCGAGTCAAGGGTTCGACCAGTGCCGATGCCGCGCGCGCGTGCTGCCAGTGCAGCGGCACGTCCAGTGGGGTATCGCGCACCAGCTCGACGAGCGAGCCCGCTTTCAACTGAGAGGCGATCAGGGCCTGCGGTTGCAGGCCCCAGCCCATGCCGGCCACGGCGGCGGTGACGAAAGCCTGCGGTGAGGGCAGGGTGTGTCGTGGCAGATCGACATGCCTGTGGCACAGGCGCCGCACCCAGCGGGCCTGCAGCTCGTCCTTGGCGTTGAACACCAGGCTGGGCGCTTGGGCCAGGCTGCCGGCACCGACGCCATTGGCGAAGTGGCGCGCCACGAAGGCCGGACTCGCGGCCGCGAAGTAGCGCATGGCGCCCAGCGGCCGGCTGTTGCAGCCGGTGGCGGGACGGGCCGTGGCGGTCACGGCGGCCAGTACCGCGCCGCTGCGCAACCACTCGGTGGTGTGGTCCTGGTCATCCACCGCCACCTCCATCAGGACCGGGGCACGTGCTGCGAACTCCGCCATGGCTGGGGCGAACCACGTGGCCAGGCTGTCGGCATTCACTGCGATCGGCAGCGCCACCCGGGCGATGCCTTTCGCAGCCAACGCCGGCAGCGTCCCATTCAGTTCCTGCTCGAGCAGACGCACGCGGTCCACGTGTTGGCACAAGCGCCGGCCTGTAGCCGTGGCGTGGCACGGTTGACCGCGCACCACCAGCGCGCAGCCAACACGCTCTTCCAGCAGCCGGATGCGTTGGGACACCGCCGACGGCGTCACGTGCAATTCGAGCGCCGCGCGCTCGAAGCTGCCCTCGCGGATGACGGCTGCCAGGGCAGAAAGCGCCGAATAGTCCAGCATAGGATCAGTTTTCCTACATCGGCATTAGTGAACTTAGTTTGTCTTCATGTGGCGCGGCTGGCAAGCTCGCTGCACCATGACCCTGCCAGACACCGCTTCGCTCGCTTTGCCCGTGTTCGCACAAGGCTTGGCCCTGGGACTCGGCCTCATCGTGGCCATCGGTGCGCAGAACGCGTTCGTGCTGCGCCAGGGCCTGCGCCGTGAGCATGTGGGCACGGTGGTGCTGTTCTGCGCGGTCGCGGACGCCGCACTGATCGCGGCGGGTGTCCTGGGCATGGCCCAGGCGTTGGGGGAGAGCCCCCGCTTGGCACGGGCGCTGGCCCTGGCCGGCGCCGTTTTCCTGGCCGTTTATGGCGGGCAGGCCCTGCGCCGCGCGCGGCATGCACATCGACTGGAAGCGGTCGCGGGCGGTGTCGGTCTGACCAAGGGCGCAGCGGTGGCGCAGGCGGCGGCTTTCACGCTGCTCAATCCCCATGTCTATCTGGACACGGTGCTGCTGGTGGGCAGCATCGGCGCCCAGCAGCCGGCAGCGCTGCGCGGTTGGTTCGTCGCTGGCGCCAGCGGCGCCAGCTTGTTCTGGTTCTCGCTGCTCGGCTTCGGGGCTCGTTGGCTGGCGCCGTTGTTCGCACGGCCGCGGGCCTGGCAGGTGCTCGACGGCTTGATCGGCGTGACCATGTTCGTGCTTTCCGCGCTGCTGGTGCGGCACGCCCTTGTCGGACGCTGAACGGACTCTGAAGGGCTTCTCGTGTACGTCCATCCGCGGCATCGACTCACTGATCGTGAAACCCTCTTTTCGCTGATGGCGTCGCGCCCCTTGGGGGCCTGGGTATGCCACGGCCACGACGGCCTCGTCGCGAACCATGTGCCCTTCCTGCTCGATCGCAACCGGGGGCCGCTCGGCACGCTCATCGGCCATGTCTCTCGCGCCAACAGCGTCTGGCGCGAACTCGGTCCCACGACGCCTTCGGTGGTGATGTTCCAGGGGCCCCAGGCCTACATCACACCGGGCTGGTACCCGAGCAAGACAGAGCACGGCAAGGTCGTTCCCACCTGGAACTACGTAGTCGCTCACGCGCACGGCGTGGCGCGGGCGATCGAAGACCGCGACTGGTTGCTCGACATGGTGAACCGGCTCACGGGTGTTCACGAAGCCAGCCAGGCGGTACCGTGGCGCGTCGGTGACGCGCCGGCCTCGTTCATCGAAAAGCTCCTGCGCGCGATCGTGGGCATCGAGATCCCGATCGATCGACTCGAGGGCAAGCTCAAGGCCAGCCAGGACGAAGCGATGCAAGACCGGCTCGGCACGGTGCACGGGCTGCAGGCGCAGTCGTGCAACGATGCCGTGCCGATGGCCGGGCTCGTCGCGAAGGCCATCGAGGCGGACGCAGCTGGCCGGTCGTGACGGGCTCCGTTGTAACGGTTCGACCGTGCGCACCCAACACCGCCGGTCGACGCTGCCCCATCAGTCTCCGTCGCGTTGCATCACGTATTCGCCCGGCGCATCGCCCACAATCACGGCGTGGACACGACGCACATTGCGGTTCTCGACGACGAACCCGACATCACCCAGCTGATCGCGCGCTATCTCGGCGCGCAGGGTTTTCGTGTCTCGCAAGCGCACAGCGGCGCGGAGCTGATGGCGCTGATGCACAGCGATGCACCGGCGCTGGTGCTGCTCGATCTGGGCCTGCCGGGCGAAGATGGGTTTGCGATCGCGCGCCAGTTGCGAGAGCACCACCGCTGTGGGCTGGTCATCGTCAGTGGACGCGGCGACGCGGTGGACAAGGTGGTCGGCCTCGAAATCGGCGCCGATGACTACGTGACCAAGCCGTTCGATCTGCGCGAGCTGCTGGCGCGCATCAGGGCCGTGTCGCGGCGTCTGCAACCGGTGCCAGCGGCGTCCGCCGCCGCGGCGCCGGTTGTTGCTGCCGGGTTCCGCTTTGCGCAGTACACGCTCGACCTGGCGGCGCGGCGCGTGGCCGACACCGATGGCCGCGAGCTCACACTGACCGGCGGCGAGTTCGACCTGCTGGTGACGCTGTGCCAGCACGCCGGCCGCGTGCTCTCGCGCGACTTTCTGCTCGACGCGACGCGCGGCCGCGAGGCCGGCCCGTTCGATCGCACGGTCGATGTGCAGGTGGGCCGCTTGCGGCGCAAGCTCGAGGCCCGCGGCGAGGGGGCGCCGATCATCAAATCGGTGCGTGGCGCGGGCTATCTG
>JANOEG010000515.1:0-6070 GCA_031413095.1 Burkholderiales bacterium
GTCTGGTCCATGAACTGCGACAGCTGCGATGCGCCAAAGAACTCCTTCAACGCCGCCGAGATCGGCTTGCTGTTGATCAGGTCGTGAGGCATCAGCGGCTCTTGCTCGGCCTGGCCCAGACGCTCCTTGACCGCCTTCTCGATGCGCGCCAAACCGCTGCGGTATTGGTTCTCGGCGAGTTCACCGACGCAACGCACGCGGCGGTTGCCGAGGTGGTCGATGTCATCGACCTCGCCGCGGCCGTTGCGCAGCTCGACAAGGATTTTCACCACGTCGAGGATGTCCTCGTTGGACAGCGTCATCGCGCCTTCGGCCACGTCGCGGCCGACGCGGGCGTTGAACTTCATGCGGCCGACGCGCGACAGGTCGTAGGTGTCCGGGTTGTAGAACAGGCGTCCGAACAGGGCCTGAACCGCGTCTTCCGTCGGCGGCTCGCCGGGGCGCATCATGCGGTAGATGGCCACGCGTGCGGCCAACTCATCGGCCGTTTCGTCGGAGGCCAAGGTCTGGCTGATATAGCCGCCTTCGTCCAACTCGTTGGTGTAGATGCAGGCCACGTCCTTGATGCCGGCCACGCGCAGCTTCTTCAGCAGCGCATCGGTCAGCTCTTCGTTGGCCTTGGCGACGATCTCGCCGCTGTCGCCATCAACCATGTTCTTCGACAGCACGCGGCCGACCAGGAAGTCTTCCGGCACGGTGATGAAGGTCGTCTCGGTCTGCTCAAGTTGGCGCACATGCTTGGCAGTGATGCGCTTGTCCTTTTCGACGACGACGTTGCCCTTCTTGTCGGTGATGTCGAAGCGTGCGATCTCGCCCTTCAGGCGCTCGGGCACGAACTCCATCTGCGCGCCGGCGTCCATCAAACGAAACTGGTCGTTGACGAAGAAGTGGGCCAGGATGTTTTCCGGCGACAGGCCGATGGCCTTCAGCAGGATCGTCACCGGCATCTTGCGGCGACGGTCGACGCGGAAGAACAGGATGTCTTTCGGGTCGAACTCGAAGTCGAGCCACGAGCCGCGGTACGGAATGATCCGCGCCGAGAACAGCAGCTTGCCGCTCGAATGCGTCTTGCCCTTGTCGTGCTCGAAGAACACGACCGGGCTGCGGTGCAGCTGCGACACGATCACGCGCTCGGTGCCGTTGATGATGAAGGAGCCGTAGTCGGTCATGAGCGGCACTTCGCCCATGTAGACCTCTTGCTCCTTGATCTCCTTGACGGTCTTGGCCTGCACGGCTTCACGGTCGTAAATGATCATCTGCAGCTTGGCGCGCACGGCCGACGAATACGTCAGGCCACGCTGCTGGCACTCGCGCGTGTCGAACGCGGGTTTGGCCATGCTGTACTCGATGAACTTCATCTCGACATAGCTGTTGTGCGAGACGATCGGAAACGCATTGATGAAGGCGGCTTGCAGCCCCTCGGGTTTGCGTTTGGACGGCGGTACTTCCTTTTGCAGGAAAGCGATGTAGCTGTCCTGTTGCATGGTGAGCAGGTACGGAACATCGAGCACGCTGTCGCGCGTGCCGAAGCTCTTGCGAATGCGTTTGCGTTCGGTGTAGCTGTAGTTCGAGGAGGATGCTTGCGCCATTGAGAGACTCTCCTATGTCGAAACGCGTGCCTGGGCTGTGGGTACGCATTTCGCGGCAACTGCGTTGGGTGCGTGAGGCTCACCCGTCGGTCTGGTGGTTGGCCGCTACCAACCGCTGGCGGACAACCGAGGCGTTGCACCTCAGTCCGACCAAACCGGTTTCCTGCAGTCGAATCAGGAAACACTTGCAAGGACCGCACGCGGCGCTTGCAAGTGCCCCAGGCGCGCCTGGGGTCCTGCGCTCTTTGCGCTTACTTCACTTCGGCCTTGGCGCCGGCATCGAGCAACTTCTTCAGCGCCGCTTCGGCATCCGCCTTGGGGATGGCTTCCTTGACGGGCTTCGGAGCGCCATCGACCAGGTCCTTGGCTTCCTTCAGACCCAGGCCGGTAATCTCGCGCACGGCCTTGATGACCTGCACCTTGTTGGCGCCGGCTTCGAGCAACACGACGTTGAACTCGGTCTTCTCTTCGACCACCGCCGCGGCAGCGCCACCGCCGCCAGCGGCCGGGGCCGACATCGATGCGGCGGACACGCCGAACTTCTCTTCAATGGCCTTGACCAGGTCATTGAGCTCCATCACCGACATGCCGTCCAGAGCGGACAGGAATGCGTCTTTATCGAATGCCATTTGGGGTTCCTCGAAACAGTAGATTGATTGCTTGAATGGAAGATGGTTCGCGACTTGTCAATTCAGGCCGCAGCGGCGGGGGCCTCGGCTGCAACAGCGGGCACCACCTCTGTAGGTGACGCGCCTTCGCCCTTCTTTGCTGCCAGCGCGGCCACCACGGCGGCGATGCGCTGCACGGGGCTTTTGAGCAAGCCGGCGATCTGCGACAGCAAGACTTCCTTGCTGGGGATCGCGGCCAGCGCCTTGATGCCGTTGGCATCGAGCGCCTTGCCCGCATAAGCACCCGCCTTGATGACGAGCTTGTCGTTGCCCTTGGCAAAGTCGGCAATGACTTTGGCCGCGGCGACGGCGTCTTCTGAAAAGCTGTAGATCAGCGGGCCGGACATGGCTTCCGCGGCCACCTCGAACGGCGTGCCCTTGACGGCGCGACGGGCCAGCGTGTTCTTCAATACATGAAGGTACACGCCCTTGGCCCGCGCATCGACGCGCAGCTTGTTCAGGTGCTCCACGGTGAGGCCACGGTACTCGGCCAGCGCCAGCGTCTGCGAGCGCGCGACTTGCGCACTCACATCCGCCACCACGGCTGCTTTCTCGTTGCGATTGAGACTCAAGGTCTGCTCCTCACACTCTCACGTGCCTTGCGGCACAAACCAGCGACCTTGCTGCCTCGGAACCACTTGCATTCCTTTGACAGCGGGGACGCCATCTGCGCTGGCTTCGGGTCTCGCGACCCTTGCTTAAGAGGCTTTCGCCTCGCCAGCGGTCTTTGACGGCCCATCGTCGGTTGCCCGGCGACGGCCCACCAATTCCTACTTACTGTTGCGGCGAAGCCGCGGCGTTGATCGACGAAACGTCCACGCGCGCGCCCACCCCCATCGTCGAGGAGAGCGCTACTTTGCGCAGGAAGACACCCTTGCTCGACGCCGGTTTGGCCTTGTTCAACGCATCCACCAGCGCCATCAGGTTGCCCTGCAGCTTGTCGCTGGCAAACGAGCGACGGCCGATCGTGCTGTGCACGATGCCGGCCTTATCGACGCGGAACTGCACCTGGCCGGCCTTGGCGTTCTTCACCGCGGTGGCCACGTCGGGGGTCACCGTGCCGACCTTCGGGTTCGGCATCAGGCCGCGCGGGCCCAACACTTGACCCAAGGTGCCGACGATGCGCATAGTGTCCGGCGACGCGATCACGACATCGAAATCCATCTTGCCGGCCTTGATCTCGGCGGCGAGGTCTTCCATGCCGACGATGTCGGCGCCTGCGGCCTTGGCCTCTTCGGCCTTCGCGCCCTGCGCAAACACCGCCACGCGCTTGGTCTTGCCGGTGCCGTTGGGCAGCACAACCGCGCCACGAACGACCTGGTCCGACTTCTTGGCGTCGATGCCGAGCTGCACTGAAACGTCGATCGACTCGTCAAACTTCGCGGTGGCGAACTGCTTCACCAGTTCGAGCGCCTCGGCGACGGCATAGAGCTTGTTGCTGTCGACCTTGCCTTCTGAGGCCTTCTGCTTTTTTGTCAGTTTGGTCATGGTCAGACTCCTTCCACCGTCACGCCCATCGAGCGCGCCGAGCCGGCGATGATGCGCACGGCGGCGTCGAGGTCAGCGGCATTGAGGTCTTTCATCTTCACTTTGGCGATCTCTTCGAGCTGGGCCCGCGTCAGATTGCCCACCTTGTCGACGTGCGGCTTGCCTGAGCCCTTTTCCAGCTTGATCGCCTTCTTGATCAGCACGGTGGCGGGCGGCGTCTTCAGGATGAAGGTGAACGACTTGTCCGCGAAGGCGGTGATCACCACCGGCAGCATCAGGCCCGGCTCCATACCCTGGGTCTGCGCGTTGAACGCCTTGCAGAACTCCATGATGTTCAGGCCGCGCTGACCGAGCGCGGGGCCGACCGGCGGCGAGGGGTTCGCCTTGCCTGCCGGGATTTGCAGCTTGATAAAGCCGACGATCTTCTTTGCCATCAGTGGCTCCTAGAGCGAGTGCAGACGCTTGCCACAGCGGACAAGCTCCTCGCGGTTAAAAAATCAAACCTTGTGCCTCGGGGGCACGAATCCAAAAGTGATCGGGGAAAGGTCTGACATGTCAGACCTTTTCAACCTGCGCGAAGTCCAGCTCGACCGGTGTCGAACGACCGAAGATCGTCACGCTCACCCGCACCTTGGACTTCTCGTAGTTCACATCCTCGACCGCGCCGTTGAAATCGGTGAACGGGCCGTCCTTGACGCGCACCAGTTCGCCAACCACCCACTGCACCTTGGGTTTGGGCTTCTCGATGCCTTCTTGCATCTGGTTGACGATCTTCAAGACCTCGGCTTCCGAGATCGGCGCCGGGCGGTTCTTCGCGCCGCCGACAAAGCCAGTGACCTTGCTGGTGTGCTTGACCAGATGCCAGCTCTCGTCATCCATCACCATCTCGACCAGCACATAGCCTGGGAAGAAGCGGCGCTCGGAGACCGATTTCTTGCCATTCTTCAGCTCGACCACTTCTTCGGTCGGCACCAGAATGCGGCCGAACTTCGAGTGCATGCCGGCGCGCTCAATGCGCTCACGGATGTTGCGCTCGACGGCCTTTTCCATGCCCGAGTAGGCGTGCACCACGTACCAACGCAGATTGGCGTTGGCAGGCGCTTCGTGCATCATGACTTGCTGTTGTTCGCTCATCGTTTCCAGCCCAGGATCAGGTCGTACAACACCCACTCCACCGTCTTGTCGGTGAGCCACAGGAACAACGCCATGACGACGACGAAGGCAAACACATAGCCCGTCATCTGCAGAGACTCCTTGCGGCTCGGCCAGACAACCTTGCCGACCTCGCGCCACGAATCGCGGCCGAAGGCAATCAACTGTTTGCCGGTCTCGGCACTGAAAAAGGTGCCCACCGCCGCCGCCAGCAACACGGCCAGCGCCACCCAGCGCAGCCAGGCGTCGCCCTTGACCAAATAGAAGGCCGCGACCGCGCCGACCACGAGCAGAACGGCCAAGCCGAGCTTGGCTTTGTCCGCGCCGGTGGAAACGGTTTCGACTTGTGGGTTGCTGCCGGTACTCATGGCTTCAAGTTGCAAAGCCCGCATGACGCGGGCTGCCGTGTTGGAGTGCTGTTCAAACTGACTGACTAACTGACTTCTATCGGGTGGCAGGGGCAGAGGGTCTCGAACCCCCAACCTTCGGTTTTGGAGACCGACGCTCTGCCAATTGAGCTATGCCCCTACTCGATTCACTCCATGATCTTCGCAACGACCCCAGCGCCGACGGTGCGCCCGCCCTCACGGATGGCGAAGCGCAGGCCCTCTTCCATCGCGATCGGGTTGATCAGCTTGACGGTGATGCTGACGTTGTCGCCCGGCATGACCATTTCCTTGTCCTTGGGCAGCTCCACCGCCCCCGTCACGTCGGTCGTGCGGAAGTAGAACTGCGGGCGGTAGTTGTTGAAGAACGGGGTGTGTCTTCCGCCTTCTTCCTTTGACAGCACGTAGATCTCGGCCGTGAAGTGGGTGTGCGGCTTGACGCTGCCCGGCTTGCAGAGGACCTGGCCGCGCTGCACGTCTTCGCGCTTGGTGCCGCGCAGCAGGATGCCGACGTTGTCGCCGGCCTGGCCCTGGTCGAGCAGCTTTCTGAACATCTCGACGCCGGTGCAGGTGGTCTTTTGCGTGACGCTGATGCCGACGATCTCGATTTCTTCACCGACTTTGATGATGCCGCGCTCGACTCGGCCAGTCACCACAGTGCCGCGCCCGGAGATGCTGAAGACGTCTTCGACGGGCATCAGGAAGGCGCCGTCGATGGCACGCTCGGGCTGCGGGATGTAGGTGTCCAGCGCTTCGGCGAGTTTGAGGATGGCGCCTTCGCCCAACT
>JANOEG010000516.1:0-11610 GCA_031413095.1 Burkholderiales bacterium
GCCACACGCCAGCGCCTCGAAGTGCTGCGCGGCGCGGCCGATGCGCGGCGCAAGTTGCGCATGGACTACCTCGATCTCACCGACCGGCGCACGAAGCAGCGCGTGTTGCGGCCCCTGGGTTGTTTTTTCTGGAGCGCGACGTGGACGCTGGCGGCGTGGTGCGAACTGCGCAACGACTTCCGCAGCTTTCGCGTCGATCGCATCGAAAAGCTCGATGTGCTCGATGAGCGCTTCCGCGACGAGCCCGGCAAGACGCTGGCCGATCTGTTCCGGCGTGAGGCCGCGGCAAGAGACTGCAAGGACAGCCCACCATGACAGTGCGCTGAGCCGCGGCGCTCACTTCGCCGTTCTGTAGCGCCACCAAGGCAGCGCTTTGGTCAGCGCCAGCACCTCGCCGGCCTGCGCATGCGGCTCGCATCCGGCCAGCGTGGCCAGCGCTTCGTGCCAGGGCGTGCTGGCCAGCAGCGCACGCAAGCGCGCCACGGCCGCGCCGTCGAGCCACTCTTTCAGGCAGACCAGGTAGTAGTCCTCTTCGGCCAGCGGCACGAAGTGCAGGTTGAACTGCGCTGCCGCCGCTTCGATGCCCACACCCACGTCGGCGACACCGCTGGCCACCGCCGCGGCGACGGCGCCATGCGTGTCTTCGCACGGCCCATGAAAGCCGCCGATGCGCTCGGCGTCGAGCCCCGCCTCATGCAACAGGTGCTCGGTCAGCAGCCGCGTGCCCGAGCCCGGCTGGCGGTTGATGAAGCGCAGCTTCGGTCGCACCAGGTCTTGCAGGCCCAGCACCTCGTGCGGGTTGCCGTGCGCGACGATCAGGCCCTGCAGGCGGCGATGGCTGGCAATGAGCTTGTGGCGCCCGGGCTTGAGCAGCGATTTGAGCGCACGCACGACACCCGGTGCCTTCGCCGCGCCGCGCAACACCGGCACATGAAAGCCCGCCACATCGCAACGGCCGTGGGCCAGCGCGCGCAAGGCATCGGCGCTGCCGGCAAATCGCAAGTCGATGTGCAGGCCTTGCGCCTCCGCGCTGTCGCGCAACAACGGCAACGCCAGGTCATGGCTCGCGTACAGCGTGATCGCCTCGTGCTGCGCGTCGAAGGCCAGCGCCAGCACGCGCTCCAACTCGCTGCGCAGCGCCTCGATGTGCGGCGCCAGGCGCGCCCGAGTGCGCGTCTCGGCCCACAGCAGCCGCTCAGCCAGCGGCGTCAGCCGCGCGTTCTGCCCCTTGATCCAGACCACCAGCGGCGCCCCGAGCGTCTCCTCCCACTGCTTCAACGCGCCCCAGGTGTGGCGGTACGAACTGCCCATCGCCCGCGCCGCGGCGCTGATCGAGCCGGTGTCGCGCAGCGTGCGCAGCAGATCGATCAACGGATTGGCCAGCTCGGCGCCGCGCTGGCGCGATTGCGCGTCGGGCGCGAAGCGGTATTCGAGGTGGATGCCGCGGCGTTTAGGTTCTTCCACATTGGAAGTCTCGCATGTCGTTAAGTGCCAACCCGCCTCTGCGCTATCGTGAGACACCGCAGCCAGGCGAAGGGCGTCAGCCCTACAAAACCATGTCCGTTGATCGCTCGTACTATGTGTATGCCCTCAAAGACCCACGGACATCACCAGCCTTGCCCTTTTATATCGGCAAAGGTGTAGGGACTCGATCTCACGACCATCTGCTCAGACCAGACAAGACGCGTAAGGGCCAGCGCATCGCGACCATCGAAAGTGATGGCGCGAAGGTGCTGGTGGCGAGACTGTGCGACTCGTTGTCTGAAGCGCAGGCAATCAAACTTGAGGCTGAGTTGATTGCGGCTTTTGGCACTGCGGACTCTGGTGGCCTGTTGACAAACACCGTTCTGCCGTCGGGACTGGCGAACAAGGAGCGCTCAGCAGTTGTAGTGCCCTCAGGCGTGCGCGAGAAAGCCCAGATTGGGCTGGCTCTGATCAAGGAAGCCATCCTGGAGCTCTGCCAGGTAAATGCGAAAGGAATCACCAATTCGGATGCCGCCAGCCTATTGGGGCTGCGCAGCGACTATGGCGGCGGCTCAAAGGACTACTTGTCCTACAGCGTGCTTGGCATCTTGATGCGGGAGGGAAAGATTGCTCGTGCCGCGTCAACCAAACGACACGTAGCGCGAGTCGAGTAGCGCAGCACATGCCTGACGCGTGCGCTCAACTAGCTTCGTCCTATCACGTCATGCTCGCAGACGCGATAGCAACACTGCCTGTCGTAGAAGTTCAACTCCCCTGCCGATCTCAGCCTCCGGCGAGCTTCGTTGTCTGACAGGCCTTCGTCCTCTAGCAGTGACATTTCCTGCGCGTACTCGATCGCCGCTTCGACGGCTAGACTCTTGGCGGCAAAGACTTCGAGGCCTGTTTCTGTGCCCTTAATATCCCAAGTGGCGACCCAGACTTTCATGGTGAGCGCGATTGGGCCACACAAAGACATGTTGACTTACCCACTCGAGTAAGTTCGCCTTTGCGAGCCAATGCATGCGAGTCGTTTGGCGATTCGCGTTTTGAGCAGAGTGACCATGATCCAACTGCACTACTTTCCCGGCAACGCCAGCATGACGCCGCACCTGCTGCTCGAAGAGCTTGGTGTGCCGTTCGAGCTCAAGCTGGTCGATCGCGCCAACAACGCGCACAAGTCGCCGGAGTACTTGAAGTTGAACCCGAACGGGCTGATCCCGGTGCTGGTCGATGGCGACCTGGTGCTCTACGAGACGGCAGCGATCGTGCTGCACCTGGTGGACACACATCCAGCCGCCGGCCTGGCGCCCGCCGTGGGCACCACCGAGCGCGCGCAGTTCTACAAGTGGCTGGTCTGGTTGAGTGCGTCGCTGCAATCGCAGATGCCGATCTACTTTTACACCGACCGATATGTCGCGCCGGGCAACGTCAGCGGCGCCGCGGAGGTGAAGGCGGCGACCGAGAAGCGCATCGAAGGCCTGATCGACCAGATCGACACGCAACTGGCCTCGCACGGCGGGCCGTGGTTGATGGGTGAGCGCTTCACGGCGCTCGACCCTTATGCCTTGATGCTCTGCCGCTGGACGCGCAACGCCAAGCGCCCGGCACGCACGCTGGCGCACATCGGGCCGCACTTGCAGCGTGTGCTGGCGCGACCCGCGGTGCAAAGAGTTTTTGCGGCCGAAGGTTTGAGTGCGCCGCTGGTCTGACCGAGCACGGCGGCAAACGCTGCGCCTGCCTCTGCCGTCTCCGCCAAGATAGTTCTCGAGGCGTCAGAACAGGCGGCGCGAGACGGTCAGGAGCGTCCCGTCATAGCCCTTGTAGCCCGGATCGGCAGAGTCCTTCACGTCAGCATCGAGTTCTTCGACGAGCAGGGGAGAGAAGCCGAGTTCGGCAAGGCCCTCGACGAGCCTGTCTCGGTCGATCGGGAAACTCGGATATCGCCGGCCGCCCGAGACCCAGTACGGCGCGTTGCGGATCGCGGTCATGATGAGCAGGCCGGCGGGGGCGACCCCGGCGCAGATGGATGCCAACGCCGTCTTCCACTGCGCATGCGATCCGGCAATCGACTCGGCAACGAAGCTGGTGGACACGACATCGAAGGTCCGGCCCGGCGCCTCGCCCGCGCCTGGGTTCAGCGCATCGACGTGCCCGCACGAGCGAACGCGCTCGCGCATCAGGGCCTCGCGGTGGTGAATCTCGTCGGGCCCCGCCGCGCGGTACCCCTCATGCAGGAGCGCCGAGCGGATGAACGGCCGCCAATCGTGCGCCTGCTCGTGACTGACGAGCCAGCGTTCGACTTCTTCGAGGTTCGAGCGCAGGTAGTCGGTGAAGTGAATCGATGCAGCTCGCGGGGCCAGACTGATGAGCTGGTACACGGTGGGCCCGCCGCCGTACTCCTGAATCGACGCGCCCTCACCAACCAGCCCGGCTGCCTGCGCAAAGAATCGAAGAAGGTGGTCGTTCTCCGAGTACACCGAGTGGTAGTACTCCGCGAGGTAAGCGGCTGGCGTGAAGTCGTCGAACGAGGAGACGGTGCCCGGCCCGGCTGCGTTGGCGATCATGTGGCGTGACTCTCGTGCAGGGCGCGGCTGCGAACCTCGGCGCGCCGTTCTCGGACGGCCGTCGCATAGCGATAGAAGATCGCTGTACCGATGCCGACGGCGAGAGCGAGGTCCGGATCGACACCGACAAGTTCGCCCGCGCTTTGAAACCCCGCGTAGCTGGCGGCCTGCCCGACGAACCCGTAGAAGATGGACAGCAGGAACACTCGCTTGACCGAGGGGACCCGGCCCGATGGATACGCGAGCACCGTGGCCGGCACGCCAATGCCGTAGGTCGAGACGAGGTCTTTCCACAGTGCATCGTCACGAACCGACACGAGCGATCCGGTGCGCGACGGCCGGCCCAAGATGCGGCGCCGTTGGACGTCGGCCAGCAGCCAGGCGAGCGTCGTCGAGCCGAGTCCGACCGCAGCGATAGCGCTGGCGAGACCCGACGACGCCGCGACGGCACCGAAGATGATGCCCGCCGGGATGTCGTCGAGCGTGGTGTAGAGCACGAACGTGATGCCCCACAGCACCGTCAGCGCCCGACCTAGCCGCGATCCGTAGGTCACCGCGGCGAATGCGCAGCGCATGTCGTCGACCACGAGCGCGCCCATCTCCTTGAGAAAGCAGGCGCCCTGCGCCGCAGCGGCGATGCAACGGGCAGACGACCGGCCGCGGTGGTTCACCACGGCTCACACGCGAACACCGCCACCACCAGCGCACACACTGGCTGGGCGATGCACGTCTTGCTGGCAATCTGCGTTTGCGCCTCGCCGAAAGCGATGTCGCGATAGGCGCGCATCGCGTTCAAGGTGGCGTGCAGATCGGCTTCGAGCCGGTCACGGTTGTCGTCGTGCAGCTCGACGAAGAGGCCCGGCCCACTGGAGCCCTGCTGCACCCAGCCGATGCCGGCGTGGGCGTGCCGCCCGCTCTGGCTCTGGCGCATCTGCGACATCACCACGTACAGGCGGCGGCCGTGGTCGTCGGGCTGCGCGCGGTGCTTGGCGTGCACGATCCGCGCGTTGGGCGGGATCACCGACGACAGGCACAGCAGGTTGTAGTTGGCCACGCCGGCGTCCATCAACGCAGCATCGAACGCAGCGAGTTCGGTCGGCCCGCCGCCAAGGCCCGAAGACAGGTGGATGTTCAGAGCCGCGTTCATCGCTTGCGCCCCCACGCGCCCGCCAGCACGGGCGGCAGCACCACAGCGCCCGAAGATTGAACTGCATCGGCGATGCGCGCTTCGAGCGTGTCGATGCCGATCTGCTCGTGCGTTGCGATCCCGGCGGCGACGATCTGCGGCGCCAGCGCGCGCACCACGCCGCTGAGCAGCGCCGGCCCGCGCGGATCGTTCGGCGCGAGGTAGCCCTGCACGCCGAAGCCCTGCACGTCCGCCAAGCCCGCTTCGACCAGCAGCAACGCCAGCCGCGTGCCGATCGCGGGGCTGGCGCCAGCATGGCGAAAGGCCGCATCGACCCAGCCCAGCGCCTCATCGATCAACGGCGCCGCAGGCTCGGCGCGAGCAGCGCGCAGGTCGAAGTCCAGCGCCAACAACAAGCCGCCGGGTCGCAGCGCCGCGGCGTGGTGCCGCAGCACGCCGAGCGGGTTGGCAAGATGGAACAGGATCAGGCGGCCGACGACCGCATCGAACGGCGCGTCGTCACGCCAGTAGCGCACATCGCCTAGGGTGAAGCGCAGCTGCGGGTGCGCGGCCGCACGCAGTGCGGCCACGTCGAGCAGCTTCGTGCTGTTGTCGATGCCGACCACGCGCCCTTCGGGGCCGACCATCTCAGCGATCAGCATCGCCACATGCCCGATGCCGGTGCCGAGATCGAGCACGCGCATGCCGGGCTCGATGCCGCTGGCGCGCAAGAGCAGGCGGGTCGCGCTTTCGATGGCAGCGGACTGCCGATCCAGGCGCATGATTTCCTCGTCGCTGCAGCCGAGTGCGTAGGTGGCGGTGGCTTCACTCATGGTGTTTGCATCCGAGGTTGCTAGGGCGGTGTGGCGCGGCATCAGCCGGCATCGACGAGCCCCAAGCCAGCAGCCGCTGCACGTTCACCGGCAACAGCAGCAGGTGCAACAACAGCACCGGCCCAAGGTCGGCCAGCGCGCCGTAGGCGATGAACGCCAGGTTGCTGGCAATGGCCATGCAACGCAGCGCCTTCATGTCGCGCATGCAGAAGGTGGCCAGCACCAGCGCCGAGGCGAGGTAGCCGAGGGCATCGGTGATGTTCATGGCAGCACGCGAGCCAGCGCGTAGCCACCGCTGCGCAGGGTCTGCTGGGAGCCGCTCACCAAAATCTTGCCGTCGGGCTGCACCAGGATGTTTTCGCCGATGTCGGTGAACTGGAAGAAATCGATCGACAGCGTGCCGCCAACGCCGAAGCCGGTATCCAGCGCACCGTCGGTGGCGTAGCGCACGACGACGAAGTTGCTGTTGGCTGACAAGGCCCGCGATCCGACGACGACGATGCGGCCATCGGCCTGCAGCGCCACGCCCCCGGCTGTGGCGTTGACAGACAGTGCAGTGTCCACAAAGCTGGCCGTACCGAAGCTGTTGTCCGGTGTGCCGTCGGTGCTCAAGCGCCGCAGCAGAAAGCGCGACGTGGCCGGCGACGCCGGGTTGACGACGGTGCCCACCAGCACCAGCTTGCCGTCGGCTTGCAGCGACAGGCCCTGTCCGAGGTCGCTGCCCAGGATCGTCAGCTTGCCGCTGCTGCCGAAGCTGTTGTCCGGCAAGCCGTTGGCATTGAAGCGCATCAGATCGGTGTGCAGCACGCCAACGGGTGTGCCGCTGACGACGATGCGGCCGTCGGGCTGCAGCACCAGCTGGCGCGCGGTGTTGAGGCGGCCGCCGATGTCGCTGGCCAACTGCCCGGTGCCGCTGCCGCCGAAGCCCAGGTCGAGCGTGCCGTTGCTGTTGAAGCGCGCAACCGTGATGTCACTGCCTTCGCCGGTGATGTTCGATTCGAAGCTGAACTCGCCCGCCACGACGATCTTGCCATCGGGCTGGATCGCCACGGCGCGGCCGATGCCGTTGACGCTGTTTTGGACGCGCCCGCCGATGCCGAAGCTCGTGTCCAGATTGCCGTCGCTGAGGTAGCGCGTCAGCGAGAACGTCGGCGACAGGCGTGGTGCGGGCGGGCTGGTGGGGATGCGCGAGTGACCCACGACGACGATCTTGCCGTCGGCCTGGATCGCAACCGCCAGCGCTACTTCCTCCTCGAAGTTGCCGCTGCCCATGTCGGTGATGACCTTGCCCTCGATGCCGAAGCCGGTGTCGAGCGTG
Source organism: Burkholderiales bacterium (assembly GCA_031413095.1). Classification (GTDB taxonomy): domain Bacteria; phylum Pseudomonadota; class Gammaproteobacteria; order Burkholderiales; family Burkholderiaceae_C; genus CADEEN01. Next base: position 7,306 of record JANOEG010000516.1, read on the forward strand.
CCGTTGGCGTTGAAGCGCGCAAGGATGAAATCAGCCGCCGAGCCACCCACCATCACGATCTTGCCGTCGGCCTGCAGCGCCAGGCCCCGGGGGTGGCGCTGCTCGCCACCGAAACCGGCCGGCGGTGTACCGGTTTCAGGCATCACGGCTTTACCGTCGATCCCGAAGCCGGCATCGAGTGCGTTGGTCGACGGTGGCGGCGGTGCCTTGTTGTCGATCAAGGTCAGCACCGCGCTGCTTTGCGCACCCAGCGTGGCGCAGTTGCCGGGATCGGTCAGCCGCAGGTTCACGGTCTTGTCCAGTTCGCCGTCGGTCGGGTTGGGGATCAGCACGATCTCGGCCAGACGAGCGTCGCTGTCGCCATCGGCGAAGAACACGCTGGCGCTGACTGCTTGGTAGTCCGCGCCGGCCACAGCCGAGCCATTGCTCGTCGTGAAGGTGGCCGTGACGGCACCGCGGCTGCCGCCGCTGCGTGTGATGAGCACCGGCTGGGTCGCACCGCCATGCCCTTCGATCGTGTACGCGGGGGCGGTGAACTGGATCGTGCCGGCTTGCGGATCGGCGCCGCCCGGGGCTGCGCAGGCAGCCGGTGTCGCCGCAACGTCGGGCGGTGGTTCCGTCACCGGATTGCCGATCGGCTCGAGACCGCTGAAGACCACCGAGGTGCCGCCGACGCCCAGCGGGTCGCGCAGGAAGGCAGCGGCGCTCTTGGGCGCTTCGCGTCCGCCGGCGAACTTGTCGCCCTGACGGTCGGTCGCTTCGGCCAGCACGACGCTGCGCAACGTGAACTCGGTGCCCACCGGCAACGACGACAGGTCGACGGTGTAGGTGCGCTGCGACTTCAGTTCGAGCAAGAATGCATTGAAGCTCAGCCCCTCGATCGACAGCGGCTCGGCGGAAAAGTCGTCCAGCTTCCACAGCGGCACGGTCGAGCGCATCGATGAATTGACCGTCAACCTGAAGTTTCCTGTGTGACCTTCCGTGGTGGCAACGCCGCCGGTATTGAAGAAGGTGCGACCTGCCTGTGTCAGGCTGGTTGCGTGCGTGTAGGCCTGCACCGTCAGGATGAGTTGGCCGCGCAAAATGTCCTGACAAGCATCGAAGGCGGCCACCTGGCCTGCCGGATAGATGCACTTGCCCGGAAAATCGGTGAACGTGTCGATGCTGTTGAAGCCGCCGTTGTCGTCACGCACTTCGATGAAGGCTTGGCTGAGGGTGAAGGTCAAGCGGGCATCGGGCGAACGCTTGATGAAGGCCTGATACTGTCTGAGCTCCGATCGGCCGCCGACGAAAGCACCCCCGGTGGGTGCTTCGGCAAAGGCACCGTAGGTGACGCCGTCGGCGCTCGAAAACACTTGGCCGTCAGCGATGCCGTCTTGCGTAAGCACGGTGCCGTCGAGGGCCTCGACTTCACGATCTAGCAGCTCGCCGGTTCGGCCCGTTTTCATGCCGCCGAAAGCGACGAAGAGATCTAACGCGCCGCCTTCTTGTCGTCCGCTTTCGAACTCGTTCACCGTCATGGGCCGTCCCTCGAACGAACTGAAGCTCCACTCGCGCACCGGGTCGCCGCGGAACAGCGGCTCGATCACGACCTGGGCTAACGAGAAGTCGCCGATCAACGCCGTGACGCTGCTCGCTTCAACCGTGGCGCCGGGCACGCGCTCCCACGCTGCCTGTTGGGCGGTCGTTTTGTACAGCGCGATGCGCACGCCGGTCGGGACTGCGTTCGCATCGAACGGCACGGTGACCGTCGCGGGCACCGCGAACGCGGTGCCGTGCGGCGTGAAGGCGAACATCGGCCCGAAGGCCGTGACGCCGACCGGCAGCGGCGGAGCGCCGGCACTCGTGCGCGCCACTTCGATCCTGGTGTCGGTGCTCAGCGCGCCGGCCGGCACGACGACGCGCGCACCGTCGCTGTGTTCGACGGCGCCGCCGCCGGCGCCGACCGTGCTGACTGCCGGCGACGTCCCAGCGGGGCTGCTGTCGTCGCTGCTGCCACCCCCGCCGCCGCATGCCGCCAGCGCGATGCAGGTCAGGGCCATGCCGGCCCTACGGACCCAGAGGGTCCAAGTGTTCGTTGTCATGAATCGCTCCTGCGATGTCTGGGAGTTGGAACCGGCCGGAGGTGATCGAATTCCAGACCCAAGACCTCGAAAGCCAGGGTCTGGATGACACGCTCGCGCACACCACGCACTGCGGGTGCGCTTGCGTCGGTGGCGATCATGTTCATGGCGGCGTGCACAGTCGAATTCGCCGCTTCAGCGCTTCACCGCCGAAAAGTTGTACTCGCCGAGGTCGCCGAAGGCCGAGATCAACACCGTCATCGTGCCGGCCATGTGCGTCGGCTGGCCGATCACTTCGTCCGACACGTTGCCGCTGAAGGTGCGCACGGCGATCTTCGAGTCGAGGTTGCGGTGGATCAGGTGGATGCGGCCGGTGGAAGGGCAGTACCAGCCGGTGACGACGATATCGGGCGTTGTGTTCAACGTGCCGCTGAGGCCACGGCATTGCGCCGCGCCCGGCGCGCCGGGGCCGCCCTGCGTGTCGATGACGAGCTGCAGTACATCGCGGTTGGCTTGCAGGGTCCACGTGGTGTGGGCCAGCGTGGCCGGCCGCTCGGCCGATGCGGCGCCTGCTGCGAGAAGGACCGCCGCGGCGACGGCGAGCTTGAAGTGCTTGAACGATTTCATGATGGAGTGCTCCCTGAGCGTGAATGAAAGAAGTGGCCGGCGGTGAGGGGACCGAGGTCGATGCCGGCCGGGGTGAATCCACCTCGGTTGAACAGACATTCGGTGGTCGAGCTGGGTTGGACGCAGCTCATGACAACTTTTCGGTCAGCGCCGCGCTCACACCCAAGGCAATGAACATGGTTGCGGCGAAGCAGCGCTGGCCGATGGCAAAGTGCTTGCTGTGGCGCAGCCGTTGTCCCAACGAGGAGGCCAGCAGCGCGTAGCTGCCATCGGTGGTGGTGGCCAGCGCGATGAAGGCCAGACCCAGCAGCGCTGTTTGCAGCGCTAGGTGGCCGCGCGCCGGATCGACGAACTGCGGCAGGAACGCCAGGAAGAACAACCCCGTCTTCGGGTTGAGCACACCGATCAGCACACCCTGACCGAACATGCGGCGCAAGCTGGCTCGCGTGGTCACGCTGCTCTCGGCCAGCGCACCGCGCTCCAGCGCTTTGCGGATGCCCAGGTAGAGCAGATAGGCCGCGCCGAGGTACTTGATGGCGTCGAACATCAGCGCCGAAGTCATGCCGATGGCCGAAATGCCCAGCGCCGCCGCGGCCACTTGCAGCAGCGTGCCCGTTTCCAGCCCGAGCACCGAGACCACGCCGGCCTTGCGGCCCTGGTCGATGCTGCGCGCAATGACGTAGAGCACGTTCGGGCCGGGCGACAACAGCACCGCGAGGCTGGCGAGCAGGAACAAGGGCAGTTGGGTGGTGATGTTCATGAGAAGACATTCGGTGGCCGCGCGAAGTTGGACGCAGCTATTTCGTCGGCGTCGGCGTCGGCGCAGGCACGCGCCACAACTTGCCGCACAGGCCGCGATAGACATACGGCCCGCTCGGCAACCGCGGCGCCGCGGTCACGTTTTCGATCGACAACGCGAGCTCGGTGGCGCTGGCGAACAGCGTCTCGGAGGTTCGCGCCAGCGGCACCTGCACGAACTTGCCTTGCGGCACGGGCCCGATCGGCCGCGTCGTGCCGTTGGCTTCGATGGCCCACAGGTACAGCGTGCGGCCGCTCGGCACCGGCACCGGCTGCACCTGCTTCACGTCCATCACCTTGCCGTGGCGCAGGCTCGAGACGATGACGCCGGTGCGGCCGTCTGCGGTGGCGAGCACGCCGACGTAGCTCTGCGGCAACTGGCTGCTGTCGGCGCTGTCGATCGCGTCGCGCTCCCACAGCGCGGGGCCGACAAGCGTGAGGGTGAGACCGAGAACCAGGCCGGCGCTGAGTGCGCCGAGCGTGCGCGCTTCGAACCAGCGCGCCCACCACGGCCGGCGCATCTCACGCGGCGCCACGCGCGCAGCGATCGCGTGCCACACCTTGGCCGAGGGCGCGGCGGCCCACAGCGGCGCGGCCATCGGCAGCAGCTTGTGCTCCCAGAAGGCGACGCGCGCCTGCAGCAGCAGATCGTCGCGCAGCAACTGCTGCATGCGCACGCGGGCGCGGCCGTGCAGCGTGCCGAGCACGTACTCGGCGGCCAGGCGGTCACACAGTTCGGGCCGTCGGTAGTTCATGCTGCTGCTTCTCCAGACAACGCTTGATGCGATCGAGCCCGCGCCGCACCCAGGCCTTGACG
>JANOEG010000517.1:0-1919 GCA_031413095.1 Burkholderiales bacterium
GGGGATTACAGGCCGAAGCTACGGGGTCGGCGCCACATCGCTCAAGTTGATTCCGCGCGCGGCTGGCCCGATTCAAGATGGAACCGGTGCAGGACCGCGTGGATCACCGGGGCCAGCATCACCCCCGCCAGGACGATGAACACCAGGCCGGCGAACAGGGCGTAGCTGCCCGCCAGCCACTTCCCGGTGGTGGTCTGGAGCCGATCGACCGGCCCCATCCCGCCCAGCAGCATCGCCGCGTTGAGAAACGCGTCGAGCGGCGACAGGACTTCGAGCGTCATGTAGCCCAGCATGCCGCCACCGAGCGAGAGCATCAGCAGCGCGACCGCGGCGCCACCATGCCACGCCAGGCGGCGTGTGAACTCGGCGCGCGACACCGGAGGCTGGTGCTTACGCTCAAACACCAGCACGCGCCTCAGCCGTTCCGTGCTTCGAACAACTCGACGGGATTGCCCGATGGATCGTCGACCAGCACCTGGCGCCCGCCCGGGCCCTTGATCGGCTTGCTGCGCGGCTTGCCGCCGGCGGTGATCGCCTTGGCCAGCGTCGCGTCGAGATCATTGGTCTCGACGACGATGCGGTTCCAGCCCCCAGGCTGCGGCAGCGAGCCATCGGCCAGCTTCTTGCGCGCTGAAGTACCCGGCCCGGCGAGCCACAACGTCAGGCCCTTGCGCTTCATCACCGCAAACGGCGGCCCCCAGCGGTCGGTCAGGCGAAAGCCGAGTGCGCGGTAGAACGGCAACGCGGCATCGACATCGTCGACGAGGTAGCGCACCGTCATGAACTTCTCCTACTTGAGCCGGGCTTGGTGCGCCACGATCTGCTCGCGCACGCGCTCCGGCGCCGTGCCGCCGATCACCTTGCGCGCGTTGAGCGACGCCTTCAAGGTCAGCGCCGCTTCGTACACGTCGTCGCCGATCGAGGCGTGGAAGGTGCGCAGCGTGTCGAGCGGCAGATCGCTCAAATCCTTGCCCTGCTGCAAGCCGAACTTCACCGCAGCAGCAACGACTTCATGCGCGTCGCGGAAGGGCATGCCCTTCTTGACGAGGTAGTCCGCCAGATCGGTCGCCGTCGCAAAACCGCGCTGCGCAGCGCGCTGCATCGCTTCGGGCTTGACGACGATGCCTTGAACCATCTCGGCCATGATGCGCAGCGTCGCCGCAAGCGTGTCCACCGTGTCGAACAGCGGCTCCTTGTCTTCCTGGTTGTCCTTGTTGTAGGTCAGCGGCTGGCCCTTCATCAAGGTCAGCATCGCGGTGAGATGCCCGTACACACGCCCGGTCTTGCCACGTGCCAGTTCGGCGACATCCGGGTTGCGCTTCTGCGGCATGATTGACGAGCCGGTGCAGTAGCGATCGGCCAGGTCGATGAAGCCGTAGTTCTGCGTCATCCAGAGCACGATCTCTTCGGCCAGGCGCGAGACATGCATCATCGTGATCGCGGCCCAGGAGCAGAACTCGATTGCGAAGTCGCGGTCGCTCACGGCGTCGAGGCTGTTCATGCACAGGCCGTCGAAGCCGAGCGTCCTGGCGACGCGCGCACGGTCGAGGGGATAACTGGTGCCGGCGAGCGCCGCAGCGCCGAGCGGCAAGTGGTTGACGCGCTTGCGCACGTCGGCGAGACGTTCGCCATCGCGCGCGAACATCTCCACGTACGCCAGCAGGTGATGCGCAAAGCTCACCGGTTGCGCAACCTGCAGGTGTGTGAAGCCAGGCAGGATGGTTTCGGTATGGTGCTCGGCGACAGACAGCAACGAGCGCTGCATCTGCGCCAGCAAGGGCGCCAGCGCATCGATCTCGCCACGCAGCCACAGCCGCACGTCGGTGGCCACCTGGTCGTTGCGCGAACGGCCGGTGTGCAGACGCTTGCCGGCATCACCGACGAGCGCCGTCAGCCGCGCCTCGATGTTCAGGTGCACG
>JANOEG010000518.1:0-9603 GCA_031413095.1 Burkholderiales bacterium
GACGGCCAGCAGATCGATCGCCGGCAGCAGCCGGCTGCGCGAGGCCAAAGGCAACCATCGCGCGGCCGACTCGAACGCACCCTCTTTGCCGAGCTGCACGCGCAGTGGGCATTCGAGGTGCGAGAGCGCGCCACCGCGATCTAGCACGACGAATTCCGCCAGCCGCGCACGGCGCTCGGTGAGCGCTTCCTGCAAATGTCGATGCCAGCCCTGCTCTCCCGCCGCGATCGCGGCGCCGGCATCGGCGTCGACTTCGGCGGCGAACGGACCCAGGCCTTCTGCACGCGCGAGTGCCTGGTCGGCACGGGCCAGCAAGGCGCCGGCGCCGTGTGCCACCCCTTGCGACCAGAAAGCGGCGCCGATGTGAACGACAAAGCGTTCGCTGGCGCCCGCCAGCGCCAGGCGCAATGCCGAGGCCACACGGGCTGCTGTCTCGTGAGCGGTCTGCGGAGCCGCTGCGCTCGGACTCGGCAACGCAAGTGCGAAGTCGGCGCCGTTCATGCGGCCGGCCACCGAGCCTTCCTGTGGCCACGCACGCAACACATCAGCGAGCGTGCGCAACGCGCGGTCGGTGGTCTCACGGCCCAGGTCGCGGTTGACGTCGGCGAGATCGGCAACGCGGATCAGCAGCAGGCTGCCGCCTTCTGAATGGGCGTCGTCGGCCAACAACGCCGAAAAGCGCTGCATGAAATGGGCACGGTGCGGCAAGCCGGTGAGACGGTCTTCATGCGCTTCTCGGCGCAATTGCTCGACCTGCGATGCCTGCGACTCGAACAATCGGCGCACACGTTCGACCATGCCGTTCATCGCTTGCGCGACACGCTTCAACTCGGGCACGTCGGGCTCATCGACAAGCAGATAGCGCCCTTCGACGAGGGCGTTGGCCTGGGCCACGGTGTCGTCGAGCGGGCGGCGGATGCGGCGCACACCGGCGGCGGCGAGCAACATCGCCGCCGTGCCGAGCACGGACAGCAGCAGCAGCGCGCGCGAGCCGCCGCGCCACAACTCATCGTGCGCATAGGCGACATGGCTGACGACTTCGACCCGGCCCAGTGCGCGCCAGCCGTCGCTGACCTGGGCCACGCCGGGCGCCGATTCGATCGGCAGCAGGCGCGCGAACCACACCGGCGCGTCCTGCGGCCGGGCCGATGCTTCGCGGTCGAATGCCGGCGCACCATCGGCGCTGACGAAGCGCATGCGGCTGTAAAAACCGGTGTCGGCCTGGGTTGCCAGCAGCAGGTTCATCAACTGTGCATCGCCACGCTGCTGCGACAGCGCCAAGGCGATGTTCTGCGCGTTGTCGCTGTTTTTTATCCGCAATTGCGTCTGCAGCGCGTCGCGCGTCGAGAAGAGGCTGATCCCCACCGCGCCGGCCAGCGCCAGCAGCAGCACGGCCGCCAGCAGCAGACCGATTTGTCGCATCAAACTCATTTGGACACCTTCATATAAAGCCTTCTGCACGCGCCTTGGTCAGGACCAGACGCCAGCGCGAAAGCCGCGCTTGCGGATCGCCCGCGCTTTGCGAGCCAACACCTTGCCACAGACCTTCGGTGTTGAAGCTGAAGACCGGCGTCAAATCGGGCCGGCGCGAGGCGGGCCGCACGCTCGTCACCAGGTTGTCCAGGATCAACGGCTCGGCGTTGGGCTGGGGGTAGTAGGCAAGCACCATGTGCGCTTGAGCATCGTTGCCGCCAACCTGCGCGCGCACGTACACCAGGCGCAACCGCGCCACCGGCGTTCCCAGTGCGATCAGGCTGAAGTACTTGGCGATGACGTAGTCCTCGCAATCGCCGTGTCCGGCCTGCAGCAACTCGAGCGGGCTGGCCCAGTGATCGGCCTCGCCCCAGGCCAAGTCGTCCGTGCGAAAGATCACACGCCGGTTGAACCAGGCGTTGATGGGTTCGAGCCGCGCCTCTTCGTCGAGCGCGGCGGCATGCTGCAACAGATCTTGCAGCGGACCTAGTGCAGCCACCGCCTGCGGCCCCAAGCGCTCTGCCGAGGTGCGCATGCGCGCGCGGTCGTAGGCCCGCGGTGCGCTCGTCAGCACGCACGCCGCCGTCAAGCTCGCCAGCATGGCGCGGCGTGTCCAGCGAGCAGCAGGCAAGGTTCGGCATGGCAGACGACGAAGGGGCAATGTCACGGGCAAGCACACGCACAGAAGGAGCTCGGGCCCGCAAGCGGCTGCGGGCCATCCGTTGCTTCATCGGCCGGCGCAGCCCGCGCTGGAGCACTGGGTGTTCTGCTGCGCCAAATGGTCCGGCCCTGCCGTGGAAAACTGCCGATGGCCCGCTCCGGCGCTCGGCGCCAACGCGAGTGAACGCTCAGGTGCCCACTTAAACTTCTTTCGCACTACAACTGACAACACTCAGGCCGTGGCCTCCCCACGCCTGCGATGACAACGAAAGCTCGATATGCACGCAACGATGCGAATCACGCTGCTGGCCGCGGCAGCGCTGCTGGCCTGCGCCGCGTCGGCCCAGACGGCAGCGCCCGTACCGGCGGCCGATGCCATTCGTGCCGCGGCACAAAAGGCCATTGCCGCCAATCCCGAGGTGACCGCCAAGCTCAACGCACTGCGCGCATCTAACGCCGCTGTGGATGTGGTGCGCGGCGGCCTGCGCCCGCGCGTCGATCTCGAAGCCAATGTCGGCCGCACGACGGACCGCATCACGACACGCAACCCCGAGGGCGAGACGCTCAATCGTGGCGGCGCTGCGCTGAGCGTGAACCAGGTGCTGTGGGACGCCAACCTGATCCGCAGCGACATCGAGCGTGCCGGACATGATCAGCGCGCGAGGTGGTTCGAGTTTCTCGACACCACCGAAAGCACGGCACTCGAAGCCGTACGCGCCCACCACGACGTGATGCGGCAGCGCTCACTGGTGCTGCTGGCTGAAGACAACTATGTGCAGCACAAGTACGCCAACACGCAGATCGGCAGCCGCGTCAACGCCGGCGTCGGCCGTGGCGTCGATCTCGAACAGGCCAAGGCGCGCCTGGCGCTGGCCGAGAGCAACCTGACCACCGAAACCGCGAACCTGCACGACGTGACGGCGCGTTATGCACGCATCGTCGGCGAGCTGCCACCGCAGCGCGTGGCCAAGTCCGCAGCCTCCAACGCCGGCCTGCCGGCCAGCGCCGGTGAAGCGGCCACGGCGGCCGTGCAGTCGAGCCCGGCGATCAGCGCCGCGATCGAGAACTTGCGCGCCGCCCGCTCGACGACCAAGGGCCGCGAAGGCCAGATGTGGCAGCCGCGTGTCGAAGCACGCTTGCGCACCGGCCTCGGACGCAACTTCGATGGCGTGCCCGACCAGAAGCGCGACACCAGCGCCGAAGTCGTGCTGAACTGGAACCTCTATAACGGCGGCAGCGACCAGGCGCGGGTGCGTCAGGCCGTCGATACCGTCAACCAAGCGAGTGACATCCGCGACAAGACGTGCCGCGACACGCGCCAGCAAGCGGCGATCGCCTTCAACGATACGCAGAAGTACATGCAGACGCTCGATGCGCTCGATCGCAACGTGCTGGCGATCGAGAAGGCGCGCGACGCCTACCGCCAGCAGTTCGACATCGGCCAGCGCAGTCTGCTCGACCTGCTCAACGCCGAGAACGAACTGTTCACCGCCAAACGCGCGTACGCCAACGCCGAGTTCGACCTGCTGATCGCGCAGACTCGCACGCTGGCCTGGAGCCAGCGCCTGACGACGCAGCTCGGCCTGACGCGCATGGACGCCGGTGGCCTCGAAGCGAAGAACTGGGCCGCTGGCGAAGACGTGCCCTCACGCTGCCCGGCGTTGGCCTACGAGCCGTTCGGCATGGTGGTCAGGGGCGAGCTCGACAAGCGCGCGGCGCAGCTCGTGCAGGCTGCGCCACCAGTGGCGGCTGTGCCCGGGAGCGCGGCCTCGGCGCCCGCTGCGCCGACGTCTGCTGCTTCGACACCGGCGCCGGTCAAACCGCCGGCCAAGCCGAAGATCATTCGCAAGACGCCGTAGGCATTGGGAACCTGGCCAACTTGGCCAGGTTCGCTAGAATGGCGGCTCCCCTGCGGAGTGCGCCATGCAAGTCAACATCCTCGAAGCCAAGACCCAGTTGTCCAAGCTGGTCGAGGCCGCGCTGCGCGGCGAAGAAGTCGTGATCGCCAATCGCGGCAAACCGATGGTCAAGCTGGTGAAAGCCGATGCGCCGGTGAAGCGTCAGTGGGGCGCGTGGGAAGGCCTGATGACCGAGGAACAACTCGACCATGCGTTCTCGCCCGAAGTCGAAGCCGAAATGGCGCGCGAGTGGATCGCGTCCCTTGAGCGCCCGCTCGAAGCCGGTCTGAAGCCACGCCGCCGCAAGGCCGTGAAGACCGTCGCCAAGGCAGTCGCGAAAACAGCCGTGACGACCAAGCCGCGGCGCAAGTGAAGCGCTACCTGCTCGACACGCACATCGTGCTGTGGGGCCTGACAGCGCCGCGCAAGTTCGGCCGCGCCACGCGCAGCATCTTGGAACACGAAGCCGTGCATGTGAGCGCACTCAGCGTCTGGGAACTGCTGCTCAAGCACCACCACGGGCGCCTTGAACTGCCGCCCGGCAGTCTGATCGATGCGATCGAGCGCGCTGGCGCCAAGCTGATCCCGCTCACGCCCGAGCACGCCGAGTCGGCTGCTGCGTTGGGTCTGATGCACGGCGATCCGGTGGACCGGATGCTGGTGGGCACGGCGCGCGCGGAGCGGATGATCCTGCTCACACGCGATGCGGAAATTCTTGAATTCGCGGCGCCGGTGCTGGGTGACTTGTTGATGGAAGCCTGAACGTTCCGCGCTTCCTCGGCGGCGAATCGGTGTCCGAGCCTCAGGTCGTGCAGGCGGCAATGCAGAGGTCTCGCGCGTGGCCGTCAGTCCAGCAGCGTGTCCTCGAATCCAAGAGCGCGAAGCCTCTTGTGGATAGCCACATCCAACCGGCGCGACTTGCTGTAGAAGGCAAAGCTCTTCAAGCGCTTCGGAATGCCACGAGACATGAGTGCGTCGAAATCAATCGACGTACCGAAGATGCTCAAGCGCTCGAGGGCAACAAGGTGGGTCAGTCCCTCGAGCGATTCCAACGCTTTGCAGTTGACGATCCGAAGCGCCTGCAATGCGCGGCTGCGATTGGAGAACGACAGGCTCCTGATTTGCAGCTGATCGTCGATGCTCAGCTTCTTGAGGCCGGTCAACTGCTCGGGCTTCAGGCGAGAAAGCCCTCTCACTCGGACGACGGCCAACTCCTCGACTGCGGGGTTGATCACTTCGTCAATGTGCTCGCGCCCACCCAAGGTCAGTCTGAGCGAACGAAGTGACGACAGCTTGTCGACGAAATCCAGATTCTGTCGATTGCCGATGCTCGAAAGACTGAGACTGTGTAGGTCCGTGAGCTTTGCGAGCTGGTCGATTCCCTTCGTGTAGCCCGCAATGTGCAAACTTCTCAATGCGCCGTACTCGGCGAGAGGTGAAAGCTCCAGGGTGTTGCAATGACCTCCTCCAAGCACGAGGCGCTCAACACCGCTCAACGACGGATAGGTGAGCAAGTCATCGGGCGTGCCGTTGTGAACACCAATGGCAACGCGACGCAATGATCGAAGTTCGCGCAGTGCCTCGAAGTGCACGGCTTCATCAAGACAGTCAGCTACCAGATTCTCCATGTTCGGTAGTTGGAGCAGCGTCTCGAAATCGAACCGTGAACCGTAGTGACCGAAAAACCTGAGCTGAAGCGCAACGCCGTACTTCTTCGCGAGTCGATTGAGTTCCGCCAGGGTTGTCTTGGTGGCGGGCGGTTCGGCGAACTGAACGATGACGTGCTCGCCCGATGCCAACAGTTCGGGAACACCGTCGAGTTGATGACCATCAATGCGGTGCTCCACAACGGGTTCAAGGTCGCCGGTAGGTCATGCCGTCTGTAGGGCTACTTCCGCTGCGGCGGCAAGTCGGTGCACGACCCATGCGCCACTTCCGCCGCCATACCGATGCTCTCGCCGAGCGTCGGATGCGGATGGATCGTCTTGCCGATATCGACCGCGTCGGCGCCCATCTCGATCGCCAGCGCGACCTCGCCGATCATGTCGCCGGCGTGCGTGCCGACGATGCCGCCGCCGACGATGAGGTGCGTCTCTTCATCGAACAGCAACTTGGTGAAGCCTTCGTCGCGACCGTTGGCGATGGCGCGGCCGGAGGCGGTCCACGGGAACAGGCCCTTCTTGACCTTCATGCCCTTGGCCTTGGCTTCGTCTTCCGTGACGCCGACCCAGGCGATCTCCGGGTCGGTGTAGGCCACGCTCGGAATCACGCGCGCGTCGAACGCGGCCTTGGTGTCGCCGCTGGCCACTTCGGCCGCCACATGCGCTTCGTGCACCGCCTTGTGCGCCAACATCGGCTGGCCGACGATGTCGCCGATGGCGAAGATGTGCCGCACGTTGGTGCGCATCTGGATGTCCACCGGGATGAAGCCGCGCTCGCCGACGATCACGCCCGCCTTGTCGGCGCCGATCTTCTTGCCGTTCGGGCTGCGGCCCACAGCCTGCAGAACGAGGTCGTAGCGCACCGGGTCTTTCGGCGCCCCCTCGCCTTCGAACTTGACGTAGATGCCGTCCTTCTTCGCTTCAGCGCCGATCGTCTTTGTCTTCAACATGATGTTGTCGAAGCGCTTGGCATTCATCTTCTGCCAGACCTTGACCAGGTCGCGGTCGGCGCCGAGCATGAGCGAGTCCATCATCTCGACGACGTCCAGGCGCGCACCGAGCGTCGAATAGACGGTGCCCATCTCGAGGCCGATGATGCCGCCGCCGACGACGAGCATCTTCTCCGGCTTCTGACGCAACTCCAGCGCGCCGGTTGAGGTGACGATCCGCGGGTCGTCCTTCGGCAGGAACGGCAATTTCACGGCTTCGGAGCCGGCAGCGATGATGGCGTTCTTGAACTTGATGGTCTGCGCTTTGCCGTCGGCGTTGGTCACCTTCAGGTGGTGCGGGTCGGCGAACTCGCCCGTGCCTTGCACGACCGTCACCTTGCGCATCTTCGCCATCGCGGCCAGGCCGCCGGTGAGCTTGCCGACGACCTTGTTCTTGTGCGCGAGCAGCTTGCTCATGTCGATCTTGGGCTTGTCGAAGGTGATGCCGAGGTCGCCGAAATGCGTCACCTCGTCCATCACCGCAGCCACGTGCAACAACGCCTTGCTTGGAATGCAGCCGACGTTCAGGCAAACGCCGCCGAGCGTCGGGTAGCGTTCGACGAGCACGGTCTTCATGCCGAGGTCGGCGGCACGGAACGCTGCCGAGTAACCGCCGGGGCCGGCGCCAAGGACGAGCATGTCGCACTCCAGGTCAGCGCTGCCGGCGTAGCTCGCGGCTGCGGGCGCTGGCGCTGCGGCGGCTTTGGCTGGAGCGGGCGCTGTAGCGGGCGCTGCGGGTGCTGCTGCGGCAGCGCCGGCGGCATCGAGCATCAGGATCAGCGAACCCATCGCCACCTTGTCGCCGATCTTGACTTTCAATTCCTTGACGACGCCCGCGTGCGACGACGGAATTTCCATCGAGGCCTTGTCGCTCTCCACGGTGATCAGCGATTGCTCTGCAGCCACGGTATCGCCGGGCTTGACGAGCAATTCGATCACGGCAACTTCTGCGAAATCGCCGATGTCGGGAACCTTGACTTCGATCACTGCCATGCGATTCACCTCTTCAATTTGATGGTGTACAGCCGCACCGGGGCGGCCGAGTTCTTGTCGAATTCACAACCCGCGGCAACGCCGATGCGCGCCAGCTCACCGGCACTCTTCGCGCGCGAGTACGCCGCATGCATCGCGCCGAGCGCGAACGCGCGGCCCGAGCCGATGGACCAGAAGCGTTCGAACTCGAACACCTCTCGGTACGAGTAGACGCCGAACAGGCCCTGCCGGTTGGCGATCAGCACCGTGAACTGGCTGCTCTCGTAGGGATCGGAATCTTCCTCTTTCGTGTTCAGAAAGAACTGCTCTTTCAACTTCGGGTGCAGCTTCAGGAAGGTGTCGAAGACCTCGTCGCGCGAGCCGAGCTTCAACTCGTCCTTCGGTAGCGCCGCCAGTGCCTTGCGCAGCACGGGAAAGTGCGCCGTCGTGCCGGACATGCCGAAGTACGAGTCGCCGACCTTGAACAATTTGTCGTTGTCTTCGTAGCCATGCGGCAGGCGCGTGTCGCCGAAGGTGACGAGGCTGTCGGCGGCGATGGCGAGTTGTCCGCCTTTGCGGACGACGCAAACCGTCGTCATGTCTAGAGGAGGACGCGTCGGAAGTCGCCGAGGATCTGCCCCAAGTAGGCGTTGAAGCGAGCCGCTGCCGCGCCGTCGATGACGCGGTGATCCCACGACAGCGACAACGGCAGCATCAAGCGCGGCTGAAAGGCCTTGCCGTCCCACTTCGGCTCGATCGCGCTCTTGCACACGCCGAGGATCGAGACCTCGGGCGCGTTGATGATCGGCGTGAAGTAGCGCCCGCCAATCCCGCCGAGCGAGCTGATCGTGAAGCAGGCGCCGCTCATGTCGGCCGGGCCGAGCTTGCCGTCGCGCGCCTTCTTCGCTAGTTCGCCCATCTCGGTGCTGATCTGCATCACACCCTTCTTGTCGGCTTCCTTGATCACCGGCACGACGAGGCCGTTGGGTGTGTCGGCGGCAAAGCCGATGTGCCAGTAGTTCTTGTAAACCAGGGCGTCGCCGTCCAGGCTGCTGTTGAACTCAGGATATTTCTTGAGCGCGGCGACGCAGGCTTTGATCAGGAAGGCCAGCATGGTGACCTTCACGCTTGCGTGAATTCCAGTCTTGCCGCTCTTTTCGTTTTCTAGGTTGGTAGCAACGCGGAAGGCTTCGAGGTCGGTGATGTCGGCATCGTCATGGTTGGTGACAGCCGGAATCATGATGGCATTGCGCAACAGGTTGGCGCCGCTGATCTTCTTGATGCGGGACATTTCCTTGCGCTCGATGGGTCCGAACTTGGCGAAGTCCACCTTGGGCCAGGCGATCAGGCCCAGGGCGGCACCATCACCACCGGTTGCCGGCTTGGCCTGAGCTGCAGCGGCCAGGGTTTGCACCGCGCCGCTCATGACGGAGCGGGTAAAGTTCTGAATATCGGAATCGGTGATGCGACCTTTGAGGCCACTGCCTTTGACTTCAGCCAGTGGCACACCGAGTTCGCGCGCGAACTTACGCACCGATGGTGAGGCGTGTGGCAACTTGCCGGTGGGGGCAATGCCGGGTTCATGGGCCGGCTGCGCTGCCAGGCTAGCCGTTGCCACCGCTGGTGCTACTGCAGCAGCAACTGCAGCGGGAGCCGAGAGCGGTGACGCCGCAGGCGCTGCTACCGTGCCTGCATTGCCGGCGAGTATGGCCAGCAAGTCACCAATATTGACCTTGTCGCCAAGCTTGACCTTGAGTTCTGCGACCACGCCAGCGGCAGACGACGGTATTTCCATCGAGGCCTTGTCGGACTCGACCGTGATGAGTGACTGCTCGACCTTGATGCTGTCGCCGACCTTGACCAACACTTCAATGACAGTGACGTCCTTAAAGTCGCCGATGTCAGGCACGCGTACTTCCATTGGCTGGCTGGCCGCGGCTGCTGTTGCAG
>JANOEG010000519.1:0-4636 GCA_031413095.1 Burkholderiales bacterium
TTTATCTCCACCCAATAGTCCTGCTTTTATTGCATCACTATTTCCAAAACTGTAAATTATGACTACCTCCTTATATGTTTTATCAGGTTGTCTAAGCTGACGAGCCGCCGAGACCGGCCACCTGGTGTTCGGTACGCTACACACGTCCAGCGCTGCGAAGACCATGGACCGTATCGTCGACGTCTTCCCCGCCGCCGAAAAAGACATGGTGCGGGCGATGTTGTCGGAGTCGTTGATTGCCGTGATCTCGCAGACCTTGTGCAAGCTGAAGGACGGCACCGGCCGTGTGGCCGCGCATGAAATCATGATCGCCACCTCGGCCATCAAGAACCTGATCCGCGAGAACAAGGTGGCGCAGATGTACTCCGCCATCCAGACCGGGCAGAGCCTGGGCATGCAGACGCTCGATCAGTGCCTGACCGAGATCGTGCGCCGCAACATCATCTCGCCGGCCGAGGCGCGCTCGAAGGCACGCATTCCCGAAAACTTCCCCGGCTGACTGTGGGCCCCCGCTCGCTTCGCTCACTCGCCCCCCGAGGGGGCAGCCGGGCCGACGCTTGGGAGCGGCCCTGCGCTGGCCCGGCATTGACCAGACTTACGTAAACAGAGCATCACCATGGAACGCGACCAAGCATCAAAGTTCGTCAACGACCTCTTGCGCCTGATGGTCAGCCGCAACGGCTCGGACCTGTTTCTGACCGCCGACTTTCCGCCGGCGATCAAGGTTGACGGCAAGATCACCAAAGTCAGCCCGCAGCCGCTGACCAGTCAGCACACGATGGCGCTGGCGCGCTCGGTGATGAACGACAAGCAAGCCGCAGAATTCGAGAAGACGAAGGAATGCAACTTCGCCATCTCGCCGACCGGCGTCGGCCGCTTTCGCTGCAACGCCTTCATCCAGCAGGGCAACGTCGGTCTGGTGATGCGGACGATTCCGGGCACCATTCCGTCGATCGACAGCCTGGGCCTGCCGCAGGTGTTGAAAGACGTGGCGATGACCAAGCGCGGCCTGGTGATCTTCGTCGGCGCCACCGGCTCCGGCAAAAGCACCTCGCTGGCCGGCATGGTGGACTACCGCAACGAGAACTCGTTCGGCCACATCATCACGATTGAAGACCCGGTCGAGTTCGTGCATCCGCACAAGAACTGCATCGTCACCCAGCGCGAGGTCGGCATCGACACCGAAGACTGGTTCTCGGCGCTGAAGAACACGCTGCGCCAGGCGCCGGACGTGATCCTGATGGGCGAGATCCGCGACCGCGAGACGATGGAGCACGCCGTCGCCTTCGCCGAAACCGGCCACCTCTGCATGGCCACGCTGCACGCCAACAGCGCCAACCAGGCGCTCGACCGCATCATCAACTTCTTCCCTGAAGAGCGCCGCGCGCAACTGCTGATGGACCTGTCGCTGAACCTGCGCTCGCTGGTCTCGCAGCGCCTGCTGCCGCGCCAAGAGGGCAAGGGCCGCATCGCGGCGGTTGAGGTCCTGCTCAACACGCCGCTGATCGCCGACATGATCTTCAAGGGCGAGGTCGGCGAGATGAAGGAGCTGATGAAGCGCTCGCGCGAGCTCGGCATGCAGACCTTCGACCAAGCCCTTTTCGATCTTTACGAAACCAACCTCGTCACCTACGAAGACGCGCTGCGCAACGCCGACTCGGTGAACGACCTGCGCTTGCAGATCAAGCTCAACAGCCAGCGCGCGCGTTCATCCGATCTGGCCGCGGGCACGGAGCACCTGTCGATCGTATAGTGGGTTGCTTCACTGAATGACACACGGCCTCTGATGAGGCCGTGTTCTTTTTGGAGCACCGATGAACACCTCGAACCCGAAGCAATACGCGCCGATCGCAGCGCATGAGGTCGCCTTTCTCGGCCTTGGCGTGATGGGCCTACCAATGGCCGGTCACTTGGCGCGCGCCGGGCATCGCGTCACCGTCTTCAACCGCACCGCGGTCAAGGCCGAGGCCTGGGTGGCGGAGTACGGCGGCAAGTCCGCGGCAACGCCCCGCGAAGCCGCGGTCGGCGCGTCGATCGTCTTTGCCTGCGTCGGCAACGACGATGACCTGCGTTCAGTGGCGCTCGGCGACGACGGTGGGTTTGCCGGCATGGCGCGTGAAGCGATCTTCGTCGATCACACGACAGCGTCGGCAGCCGTCGCGCGTGAGTTGCACGCGGCTGCGCGCGCACGCGGCCTGCACTTCATCGACGCGCCGGTCTCCGGCGGCCAGTCCGGCGCCGTCAACGGTGCGCTGACGGTGATGTGCGGTGGTGATCAAGCGCCGTTCGATGCCATGCAGCCGGTGGCGATGGCGATGGCCAAGGCGGTGACGCGCATTGGCGAGTCCGGCGCCGGGCAACTCGCCAAGATGGTCAATCAGGTCTGCATCGCCGGACTGGTGCAAGGCCTGGCCGAAGGCATCGCCTTTGGCCAGAAGGCAGGCCTGGACATGAGGCTCGTGCTCGACGTCATCGGCAAGGGCGCGGCGCAAAGCTGGCAGATGGACAACCGCGGTGCGACCATGTCAGACGACAAGTTCGACTTCGGCTTCGCCGTCGACTGGATGCGCAAGGACCTCGGCCTCGTGCTCGATGAGGCCCGCGGCAACGGCGCCCAGCTGCCGGTGACCGCGCTGGTCGATCAGTTCTACGCCGATGTGCAGGCGATAGGCGGGCGGCGCTGGGACACGTCGAGCCTGATCAAGCGACTGAAGTAGCGTGCGTCGGCAGGCTGGCCAAGCGCCGGGCCGCTCCCAAGCGACCAGCGCTCCCCTCGGGGGGCGCGAGCGCAGCGAGCTTGGGGCCGTCAGTTACTTCTTCTGGTCGCCTAGCGTCGCCAATTCAGCCTCGGTCAGGATCTCGAACACGCGAACGACCTTCTGCACGCCCGAGATGCCGCGCGCCAGCTCCGCTGCGCGTGAGGCTTCGCGTTCGGTGACGCGGCCCAACAGATAGACGGTACCGCGCTCGGTGACCACCTTGATGGCGCCGGATTGCAGGTCCTTCGCATCGACATAGGTCGCCTTGACCTTGCTTGTCAGGATGGTGTCGTTGGAGCGCGCGGCGAGCGATGTCGCGCCCATCACCGCCAGGTCGTTGACCGTCGAGCGCACGTTCTCGATGCGCGCGATGGCCTGCTCGGCCGCCACGCGATCGGCTTCGGTTGCAACCTCGCCGGTGATCAACACCATGCGGTTGTAGCTTGTGATGTTCACATGCCCGCGGTCGGCAACGGCTTCGCGGATGCGTGACACCGATTTCAGCTCGATGTTCTGGTCTTCGAGTTGCACACCCGCGGTGCGGCGATCGGTCACGACCAAGGCCGTGCCAACGGCGCCACCGACAGCCAACGCGACACAGCCACTGAGCGTGGCCGCCGCGACGGCCGCGCTGACAGCCAGCGTGAGCGCCCGTGCAACGCGCAGCGGCGCAGAGCGGTTGGTTTGTTTTGCGTTGTTCATGCGGAATCCTGTTCACCCATCAATTGCAGATCCAGCGCGTCGGCCATGCAATGCAGGACCAGCGCGTGGCACTCGACGATCCGCGCCGCACGCTCGTGTGGCACAGCAATGTGCACATCGGTCTCACCGAGGAGCTCGGCAATGCCGTTGTCGGCCCCAGTCAGCGCGATCACGCTCATGTCCTTGGCCAGCGCCGCTTGAACAGCCGCGATCAGCGGCGTAGGCGAGCGGCCCGCGGCCAGGGCAATCAGCACGTCGCCAGGCACACCCAGCGCGCGCACTTCCTTGGCCAGCGCCTGGTGCGGCTCGGCGCCATCGGTCAGTGCCGCCATCACCGCGCCTTGCTGGCCCAGCGCCATGGCGGCGAGCGGCGGCCGGTTGCGCTCGAAGCGGCCGACCCACAGCGCCGCGGCATAGGGCGCCAGCGCCGCCGTCGCGCCACCGCCCACGATCAGCACCTTGCCGCCAGCCGTGATGCAGCCGAGCAACGCCGCCACCGCTTGCGCGATCGGCCGCGACAGCGCGTCGGCGCTTTGCGAAATCAAGTCGGCTGACTCGAAGAATTGCTGCTGAATGCGCTGCTCAAGCATGAACATGGATCATATGACAGCGCCCTGCACACTCGGTTCCTGCTCAGTGCATCAGCCGGCGTCAAAGGCTGCCTTCAGCCATTGCAAGCGTTCGCCGTCGATGGCAATCACATCGAAACGGCACGGCGGCACAACCGGCAATGTCGCAATGAAGCGCTGCGCCGCGAACACAAGGCTGGCCCGCTTGGCAGCACCGACGCTCGCCGCTGCGCCGCCGTGCCGGGCATCGGCGCGGGCACGCACTTCGACGAAGACCAGCGTGCCATCACGCTCGCGGCAGATCAGATCGATCTCGCCGCCACGCGCGTTGGGGCCGCGGGCGACCCGATAATTGCGCGCCACCAGCGACAAGCCGGCGCACTGCAAATGCAGCCACGCGCGGTCTTCAGCGCTTTGGCCCGTCGCTTGGCGAGTTGTGTTGCGAGAGTTACCGCGGGAGAACAGAGCCATCGCTGCCTCGAACTTGTCCTTGCCCGCCATCATCGCCCAAGCCGCCGCTGCAGCGGCCGGCGCGCAGCAGTATCCAGCAGGCGCGCTGTATGTTGTGGCCACACCGATCGGCAACCTGGCCGACCTGACGCTGCG
>JANOEG010000520.1:0-6625 GCA_031413095.1 Burkholderiales bacterium
CGAGAAGGCGGTCAAGGAGCGTCTGGGCCAGGCCGAGCAAGAGCCGCTGATGCCTCACGACCTGATCAACAGCAAGCCGATCTCGGCGGCGTTGAAGGAGTTCTTTGGCGCATCGCAGCTGTCGCAGTTCATGGACCAGACCAACCCGTTGTCCGAGATCACGCACAAGCGTCGCGTCTCGGCCCTCGGCCCAGGCGGTTTGACGCGTGAGCGCGCAGGCTTCGAGGTGCGCGACGTGCACCCGACGCATTACGGCCGGGTGTGCCCGATCGAGACGCCGGAAGGCCCGAACATCGGCCTGATCAATTCGCTGGCGCTGTATGCGCAGTTGAACGAGTACGGCTTCCTCGAAACGCCGTACCGCCGCGTGGCCGATGGCATGGTGTCGAACGACATCGACTACCTGTCGGCCATTCAGGAAGGCAAGTACGTCATCGCGCAGGCCAACGCCAAGCTCGACAAGGACGGCAAGCTGACCGATGAGCTTGTGTCCGCGCGAGAGATGGGCGAGTCGGTGCTGACCTCACCTGAGCGGGTGCAGTACATGGACGTGGCTCCGACGCAAATCGTGTCGGTGGCGGCATCGTTGGTGCCGTTCCTCGAGCACGATGATGCGAACCGCGCGCTGATGGGCGCCAACATGCAGCGCCAGGCTGTGCCGACCTTGCGCCCGGAGAAGGCGTTCGTGGGCACCGGTGTCGAGCGCGTCGCAGCTGTTGACTCAGGCACGGTGGTCACCGCACGCCGCGGCGGCGTTGTCGATTACGTCGACACCAACCGCATCGTCATCCGCGTCAACGATAACGAAACGGTGGCTGGCGAAGTCGGCGTCGACATCTACAACCTGATCAAGTACCAGCGTTCGAACCAGAACACCAACATCCACCAGCGCCCGATCGTGAAGCGCGGCGACAAGGTCGCGGGCAAGGACGTGATCGCCGACGGCGCATCGACCGACCTCGGTGAACTGGCCCTCGGCCAGAACATGCTGGTCGCGTTCATGCCCTGGAACGGCTACAACTTCGAAGATTCGATCCTGATCAGCGAACGTGTCGTTGCCGAAGACCGCTACACCTCGATCCACATCGAGGAGCTGGTGGTGATGGCGCGCGACACCAAGCTGGGCAGCGAGGAAATCACGCGCGACATTCCGAACCTGTCAGAACAGCAACTGGCTCGCCTCGACGAGAGCGGCATCGTCTACGTCGGCGCTGAAGTCAACCCTGGCGACGTGCTCGTTGGCAAGGTCACGCCGAAGGGCGAGACCACTTTGACACCGGAAGAGAAGCTGCTGCGCGCGATCTTCGGCGAGAAGGCCAGCGACGTGAAGGACACGTCGCTGCGTGTCGATCAGGGCACGATGGGTACCGTCATCGACGTGCAGGTCTTTACCCGTGAAGGCATCGTGCGCGACAAGCGGGCGCAGCAGATCATCGACGATGAACTGAAGCGCTTCCGTCTCGACTTGAACGATCAGTTGCGCATCGTCGAGTCCGACGCTTTCGACCGCATCACCAAGCTGCTGATCGGCAAGCCGGCCAACGGCGGCCCGCAGAAGATCGCCAAGGGCACGGTCATCACCAAGGACTACCTCGACAGCGTCGAGAAGTACCACTGGTTCGACATCCGCCCGAGCGACGAAGATCTGGCCAACCAGCTCGAGAGCATCAAGAACAGCCTGGAGCAAACGCGCCACAGCTTCGACCTCGCCTTCGAAGAAAAGCGCAAGAAGCTGACGCAGGGCGACGAGTTGCCGGCCGGCGTGTTGAAGATGGTCAAGGTCTATCTGGCTGTCAAGCGCCGCCTGCAGCCGGGCGACAAGATGGCCGGCCGTCACGGCAACAAGGGCGTCGTGTCGAAGATCGTTCCGGTCGAAGACATGCCCTACATGGCTGACGGTACGCCGTGTGACATCGTGCTGAATCCGCTGGGCGTGCCGTCGCGCATGAACGTCGGCCAGGTGCTCGAAGTGCATCTGGGCTGGGCCGCCAAGGGCATCGGCCAGCGCATCGGCGACATGCTGCAGCAAGAGGCCAAGGTGGCCGAGCTGCGCACGTTCTTCGACAGCTTGTACAACCGCTCGGGTGGCAAGACCGAAGCGCTCGATCACCTGACTGACGACAACATCGTCGAGATGGCCGGCAACCTCGCCAAGGGCGTGCCCTTCGCGACACCGGTCTTCGACGGCGCGTCGGAAGAAGAGATCCGTGCGATGTTGAAGCTCGCGTACCCGGACGACATCGCCGCCAAGAAGGGCCTGACCGCAACGCGCACGCAGTGCGTGCTGCACGACGGCCGCAGCGGAGAAGCTTTCGAGCGCGCCGTCACCGTGGGCTACATGCATGTCTTGAAGCTGCACCACCTGGTGGACGACAAGATGCATGCGCGTTCGACCGGCCCGTACTCGCTCGTCACGCAGCAACCGCTGGGCGGCAAGGCGCAGTTCGGCGGCCAGCGCTTCGGCGAGATGGAGGTCTGGGCTTTGGAAGCCTATGGCGCTGCGTATGTCTTGCAGGAAATGCTGACCGTCAAGTCCGACGACGTGAACGGCCGCACCAAGGTGTACGAGAACATCGTCAAGGGCGAGCACGCGATCGAAGCTGGCATGCCTGAATCGTTCAACGTCCTGGTCAAGGAGATTCGCTCCCTTGGCATCGACATTGAACTTGAGAAGAACTAAGGAGCACACGCATGAAGGGACTACTCGACCTTTTCAAGCAGTTCACCCCGGATGAGCATTTTGATGCCATCAAGATCGGCCTGGCATCTCCGGAAAAAATTCGGAGCTGGTCGTTCGGCGAGGTGAAGAAGCCCGAGACCATCAACTACCGGACCTTCAAGCCGGAACGTGACGGCCTGTTCTGCGCCAAGATCTTCGGCCCGATCAAGGACTATGAGTGCCTGTGCGGCAAGTACAAGCGCCTGAAGCACCGCGGCGTGATCTGCGAGAAGTGCGGCGTCGAAGTGACGCAGACCAAGGTGCGCCGCGACCGCATGGGCCACATCGACTTGGCGGCGCCTTGCGCGCACATCTGGTTCTTGAAGTCGCTGCCGTCGCGTCTGGGCCTCGTGCTCGACATGACGCTGCGTGACATCGAGCGCGTGCTGTACTTCGAAGCCTATGTCGTTGTTGATCCGGGCATGACGCCGCTGAAGAAGTTCAGCATCATGAGCGAGGACGATTTCGACGCCAAGCGCACGGAGTTCGGCGACGAATTCATCGCGCTGATGGGCGCCGAGGGCGTGAAGAAGCTGCTTGAAGAAATCGACCTCGACGTCGAGATCGACAAGCTGCGCAACGACATGACCGGCAGCGAGCTGAAGATCAAGAAGAACAGCAAGCGCCTGAAGGTCATGGAGGCGTTCAAGCGCTCGGGCATCAAGCCGCAGTGGATGGTGATGGACGTGCTGCCTGTCCTGCCTCCAGATTTGCGTCCGCTCGTGCCGCTGGACGGTGGGCGCTTCGCCACGTCGGACCTGAACGATCTGTACCGCCGCGTCATCAACCGCAACAACCGCTTGGCGCGGCTGTTGGAGTTGAAGGCGCCGGAAATCATCGTGCGCAACGAAAAGCGCATGCTGCAAGAGGCCGTGGACAGCCTGCTCGACAACGGCCGCCGCGGCAAGGCGATGACCGGTGCGAACAAGCGCGCGCTGAAGTCGCTGGCTGACATGATCAAGGGCAAGAGCGGCCGCTTCCGCCAGAACCTCCTGGGCAAGCGCGTCGATTACTCGGGCCGTTCGGTCATCGTGGTCGGCCCGACGCTCAAGCTGCACCAGTGCGGCCTGCCGAAGTTGATGGCGTTGGAGTTGTTCAAGCCCTTCATCTTCAGCCGCCTCGAAGCAATGGGCATTGCCACGACCATCAAGGCGGCGAAGAAAGAAGTCGAAGCCGGCACGCCTGTCGTGTGGGACATCCTGGAGGAGGTCATCAAGGAGCATCCGGTTCTGTTGAACCGCGCGCCGACGCTGCACCGCCTGGGCATCCAGGCCTTTGAGCCGGTGCTGATCGAAGGCAAGGCGATCCAGCTGCATCCGCTCGTTTGCGCAGCGTTCAACGCTGACTTCGACGGTGACCAGATGGCCGTTCACGTGCCGCTGTCGATCGAAGCGCAGATGGAAGCGCGCACGTTGATGCTGGCCTCGAACAACGTGCTCTTCCCGGCCTCGGGCGAGCCGTCGATCGTGCCGTCGCAAGACGTGGTGCTGGGCCTGTACTACGCGACGCGCGAGCGCATCAACGCCAAGGGCGAGGGCATGATCTTCTCGGACGTGTCCGAGATGATCCGCGCGCTCGAGAACGGTGTCGTCGAAGTCACGGCGAAGATCTCGGTGCGCCTGCCCGAGTACAGCAAGGACGCCGAGGGCGAGTGGGTCTCGACGCCGAAGCTGGTCGACACGACAGTCGGCCGCGCGCTGCTGTCGGAAATCCTGCCGCATGGCCTGGCGTTCTCGAGCCTCAACAAGGCGCTGAAGAAGAAAGAGATCAGCAAGCTGATCAACGTCTCGTTCCGCAAGTGCGGGCTGAAAGAAACGGTGATCTTCGCTGACAAGCTGCTGCAAGCCGGCTTCAAGCTGGCCACGCGCGCCGGCATCTCGATCGCCATCGACGACATGCTGGTGCCCAAGGAAAAGCCGGGCCTGATCGAGCGCGCCGAGAAGGAAGTCAAGGAGATCGAGCAGCAGTACGTCTCGGGCTTGGTAACGGCCGGCGAGCGCTACAACAAGGTCGTGGACATCTGGGGCAAGACCGGCGACGAAGTGGGTCGCGTCATGATGAGCCAGCTCGCCAAGCAGAAGGTCATCGACCGCCACGGCAAGGAAGTCGATCAGGAGTCATTCAACTCGATCTACATGATGGCCGACTCGGGCGCGCGCGGTTCCGCCGCGCAGATTCGCCAGCTCTCTGGCATGCGCGGTTTGATGGCCAAGCCGGACGGCTCGATCATCGAGACGCCGATCACGGCCAACTTCCGTGAAGGCCTGAACGTGCTGCAGTACTTCATCTCCACCCACGGCGCCCGCAAGGGCCTCGCGGACACGGCGCTGAAGACGGCCAACTCGGGCTACCTGACGCGCCGTCTGGTGGACGTGACGCAAGACTTGGTCGTCACCGAAGTCGATTGCGGCACCGAGCACGGCTTCAATACGCGGGCGATCGTCGAAGGCGGCGAAGTCATCGAGTCATTGCGCGACCGCATCCTCGGCCGCGTCTCGGCGGTCGAAGTGCTGCACCCGGAATCGCAGCAGCCGCTGCTCGCTTCCGGCCAGATGCTCGACGAAGAAGCGCTCGACGAGCTCGAAGCTGCGGGTGTCGATGAGGTCAAGGTGCGCACACCGCTGACGTGCTCCACGCGCTTCGGTATCTGCGCCAAGTGCTACGGCCGCGACCTCGGCCGCGGCGGCCTGGTCAACACCGGTGAAGCTGTGGGCGTGATTGCCGCGCAGTCGATCGGCGAGCCGGGCACGCAGTTGACGATGCGCACCTTCCACATCGGTGGTGCGGCATCGCGTGCCGCGGTGGCCAGCAGCGTCGAAGCCAAGTCGGACGGCCACATCGGCTTCAACCCGACGATGCGCTACGTCAGCAACGGCAAAGGCGAGCTGGTGGTGATTTCGCGCTCCGGCGAGATCATCGTGCTCGACCCGCATGGCCGCGAGCGCGAGCGCCACAAGGTGCCGTATGGCGCGACGCTGGGCGTCAAGGCCGACCAGCAGTTGAAGGCTGGGTATGTGCTGGCGACTTGGGATCCGCTGACGCGCCCGATCATCACCGAGTTCGCCGGCAAGGCGAAGTTCGAGAACGTCGAAGAAGGCGTCACGGTGGCCAAGCAGCTCGACGAAGTGACGGGCTTGTCCACGCTGGTCGTGATCGACCCGAAGCGCCGCGGCGCCATCAAGGTCGTGCGGCCGCAGGTCAAGCTGCTCGACGCAGCCGGCAACGAGGTGAAGATCCCCGGCACCGATCACTCGGTGACGATCGGCTTCCCCATCGGCTCGCTGGTCCAGATCCGCGACGGTCAAGATCTCTCCACCGGCGAAGTGCTGGCGCGAATTCCGGTCGAAGGCCAGAAGACACGCGACATCACCGGCGGCTTGCCGCGGGTGGCCGAGCTGTTCGAGGCGCGTTCGCCGAAGCGGCTTGGGGCGGCCCGGCGCCGGGCGGGCTCGCTTCATCGAAGTAGGCCAGCAGCCGCACGCGCCGGCAGTCGTGCGCCTCGGCCAGCGACAGCAATGCATCGAGTTTGCCGCGCTGGCGGCGTTTGAAGTCTTCCGCGGCCGCACTGTCGTCGATCATGCGACGCTGGTTCACGACGTCGGACAGGCCGTAGGTCATCCAAGCGTGTGCCGGTTGCCCATCGCGCCCTGCGCGACCCGTTTCTTGGTAGTAGCTCTCGATGGTCTTCGGCAGATCGAGGTGGGCGACGAAGCGCACATCCGGCTTGTCGATGCCCATGCCGAACGCGATCGTCGCGACCATCACCAAGCCGTCCTCGCGAATGAAGCGATCTTGATGACGCTGGCGCGTGCTCGCGTCTAAACCAGCGTGGTAGGGCAGGGCGGCTATGCCTTGGGTTTCGAGGAAGCTCGCGGTCTCCTCGACCTTCTTGCGCGACTGGCAGTA
>JANOEG010000521.1:0-1864 GCA_031413095.1 Burkholderiales bacterium
GAGCGCTTCCGTCTGGCCGGCGTTGGGGTCGCCGACGCCGGTGCGCGCCACCGACAGCAGCGACGCGATGCCGTAGAAGACACCGGCGAGCACGTACACGCCGAGCATGACGCGCTCGGTCGGGATGCCGACCAGCCGCGTTGCCTCCGGGCTGTTGCCGACGGCGTAAACATGGCGTCCGGCGCCGGTCTCACGCAGCCAGAACCACATGCCCAGGTAGAGCAGGATCATCAACACCACGCCGAAGGTGACGCTGGTGCCGCCGAGCGGAAAAGTGGTGCCCAGCCATGTCATCATCGGCGGCAGGTCAGTCACCGTCTGCGCGTTCGAGTACAGCTGCGTGATCGCGAAGGCGATGTTGAAGGTGCCGAGCGTGACGATGAACGGCGGCAGCTTCAGGCGCGTCACCAGCAAGCCGTTGAGCAGGCCGAACAGCGCGGTCACAGCGACGCCGCACAGGATCGCCAGCGGTGTCGGCACGCCGAGTTCGACCGCGAACTTGGTCATGACGATGCTGCCGAGCGCCATGATCATGCCGCACGACAGGTCGATGCCCGCGGTGAGGATGATCAGCGTCTGGCCGATGGCGATGACACCGACGACCGCCACCTGCTGCAGGATCAGCGACAGGTTCTCGCCGCTGAAGAAGCGCTCGGTCGTGAAGGCGAAGAAGATGCAGGCGATCAGCAGCGCAATGAAGGGCCCGAGCTGGCCCCACGGGATGCTGACCGGCGGTTTCAACGTGGCGGTGTTCATCGGGTCTTGCTTTCAGTGGGGAGATGCGGCGGCGTACCGGGGCGGCGTTGCCCCGGTGGCTCTCTCACAAACAGGCCGTCTGGCGGCTTATTTTTTGCCCCAGCACAACGTGGTGCCGGTGGCGACGTCCTTGCTGTCGACGCCGGCTACCGCCTTGCCGGCGATCAGCGTCACGCCGGTGTCGGTATAGCCGCTGGGCTTCTTGCCGCTCTTGGCGTACTCGATGCCGGCTTCGACGCCCATAGCCGCCATCTTCAGCGGGTACTGCTGGCTGGTCGCGGCGATGACGCCCTTGCCGACGTTGGCCACACCTTCGCAGCCGCCATCGACGCTGACGATGATCACGCTCTTGTCCTTGCCGGCCTTCTTCAGCGCGTTGTAGGCGCCGAGGGCGGCTGGCTCATTGATCGTGTAGACCACGTTCACATCGGGCGCCTTCTGAAGGCAGTTCTCCATCCCGGTCTGGCCTTTCGCCGTGTCGCCGAAACTGTCGGCCATGCAGGCCACCGATGCATCCTTGCCAAGGTCGTTGCTCTTCGCATCCGGCGCCGTCAGGCCCATGCCCTTGAGGAAGCCGTTGTGGCGCTGTGCGCCGACGGGGTGGCCGGGGAACAGATCGAGCGTCACGATCTTGGCCGGCTTGCCGGCCAGCGCGGCCTTGGCGTATTGACCAATCAGCACACCGGCCTTGTAGTTGTCGGTGGCGAACAGCGCATCGGTGCCTTCGGTTGGGTCGGTCGGGCTGTCGAGCGCGATCACCAGCACGCCCTTGTCGCGCGCCTTCTTGATGCTGGGCAGGATCGCCTTCGCGTCGCTGGGCGTGATCAGGATCGTCTTGGCGCCGGCGGCGATCATGTTCTCCATCGCCGTCACCTGGCCGGCGTTGTCGCCGTCGGTCTTGCCGGAGCCGGTGAGCAGCTTCGCGCCCTTGGCCTTGGCGGCCTCGGCGGCGCCCTCCTTCATCTTGACGAAGAAGGCGTTGGATTCGGTCTTGGTGATCAGGCCGATCACCGGCTGGCTCTGGGCCAGTGCGGGTGCGGCGGCCACGGAGGCAGCCAGAGCGAAGGTATTCAGGGCAAAGCGCTTCATCATGAGGTGTCTCCTGTTG
>JANOEG010000522.1:0-8767 GCA_031413095.1 Burkholderiales bacterium
GCTTCAGATCGCGCGGGCCGAACTCACCGTTTTCCAGCGTCCGGCCCAACAGCAACTGGGCGGTGACAAAACCGCCGCGCGCAGCCCGGTTCAGCAGCTCAACGCCGCGCTGCGGACTGGCTTGGGGCAGGTCGCCGCGCAGGTGCATCACCGCCAGGTTGTATTGCGCTGCGGGGACGCCCTCGCGGGCCAGGCGGGTGAAGGCGCTGCGCGCCGCCACGAGATCGCCGCGCTCGTAGGTGGCGACGGCCTCTTCGATGGCCGTGGCGGCCGGCGCCAGTGGTGCGAACATCAGGGCCAGGGCGAAGCAGATCAAGCGCATGGGGACTCCGGGCGAGACTGTGCAGCGCGACGATACGCCAGCACTTCGCCTGTGTCGCGCCAGGGCGATGAAACCTTGCAGCAAGGCGGCCATGCGAGACTGCCCGCGCCATGTTGATCCGAAACTTCGGCCGCTGCGATTGGGCCGCCACCGCCGACGCGATGCGCGCGTTCACCGAGGCACGCAACGAGGCCACGCCCGACGAGTTGTGGCTGGCCGAACACGACCCTGTGTTCACCCAGGGCGTGGCCGGCCGCGCCGAGCACGTGCATGGCTCGGGCGACATTCCGGTGCAGCAAAGCAACCGCGGTGGCCAGGTCACATACCACGGGCCGGGGCAGGTGCTGGCGTATCCGCTGGTGGACCTGCGGCGCCACGGCTTCTACGTCAAGGAGTACGTGTTCCGGCTCGAATCAGCGGTGCTGAAGGTGCTGGAGAGTTACGGCGTGACGGGACATCGAGTCGCCGGCGCACCCGGTATCTACGTGCGGCTTGCCGACCCGTTCTCTCATGCTGCGCTCGGCGGTCCGGTCGATCCACGCGAACCGTTCAGGGGCCTGGGCAAGATCGCTGCCCTTGGCATCAAGGTCAGCCGGCACTGCGCGTTTCACGGCGTGGCGCTGAACGTGGCAATGGATCTCGAGCCCTTCTCGCGTATCGACCCCTGCGGCTACGCCGGGCTGGCGACCGTGGACCTCGCTAGACTGGGCGTCAACGCCACCTGGCGCGAAGCAGCCGACCGGCTCGCGTCGCGTCTGGCGAACCAATTCACACCATGACTGACACGGCCTACGACCCTACCGCCAAACAGAAGGCGCAAGCCAAGACCGCGCGCATTCCGATCAAGATCGTGCCTGCGGAAACCTTGAAGAAGCCTGAGTGGATTCGCGTCAAGGCGGCGACGCCGAATTCGCGCTTCTACGAGATCAAGCAGATCCTGCGGGAGCACAAGCTGCACTCGGTGTGTGAAGAAGCGTCATGCCCGAACATCGGCGAGTGCTTCGGCAAAGGCACGGCCACGTTCATGATCATGGGCGACAAGTGCACGCGGCGCTGCCCGTTCTGCGACGTCGGCCACGGCCGGCCCGATCCGCTCGACGCCAGCGAGCCGGAGAACCTCGCCAAGACGATCGCGGCACTGAAGCTCAAGTACGTCGTCATTACCAGCGTCGACCGCGATGACCTGCGTGACGGTGGCGCTGCGCACTTCGTCGATTGCATCCGCAAGACACGCGAACTCTCGCCGGCCACGACGATCGAGGTGCTGGTCCCCGATTTCCGCGGCCGCGACGATCGCGCGCTCGAGATCCTGAAAGCCGCGCCGCCCGACGTGATGAACCACAACCTCGAGACCGTGCCGCGCCTGTACAAGGAAGCGCGGCCGGGCAGCGACTACGCGTTCAGCCTGAACCTGCTGAAGAAATTCAAAGCGCTGTTTCCTCGCATCCCCACCAAAAGCGGCCTGATGGTCGGCCTCGGTGAGACCGACGACGAAATCCTCGCCGCGATGCACGACATGCGCGCCCACGACATCGACATGCTGACCATCGGCCAGTACCTCGCGCCGAGCGGCCACCATCTGCCGGTGCGGCGCTATGTGCATCCCGATACGTTCGCGATGTTCGAAGATGCAGCAAAGGCGATGGGCTTTACGCACGCCGCCGTCGGTGCGCTGGTGCGCTCGAGCTATCACGCCGACCAGCAGGCCCATGCGGCGGGTGTGACCGCGGCCTGACCGCGCCCCGGCGGCGGACTTTTGTCACAAGGCTGCCGTGGGGCGGCACGCACGACGCCATTTGCTTGCATCTTGTTCAGCCTGCAAACACGGCTTGCAGGCACGCTCTGGGCATGCATAGATCCCAGACAAAACTCGCCGCAGTGATGATGTTGCTGGCGTTGCTGCAGGCTTGCGGCGGCGGTGGCGACGATACCAACAGCAGTGATGTTTCCGCAGCCGCGCCGGCCGAACCATCTTCACCCACTGCACCGGCTCCCGCGGCATCTGCACCGACTGGCAGCGCGCCGGTGGCCGACACCACTTGCGGCCTGGCGAATTTCGAGGCCGATGCGCTGCGCATCGTCAATCAACAACGCGCTGCCGGTGCGAGCTGTGGTGCACGCGGTAGTTTTGCGCCCGCCGACGCGCTGACGTGGAATGCGCGGCTCGGCACGGCGGCCTACGGGCATTCGCGCGACATGGCCGACAGCAACTACTTCAGCCACGACAGCCTCGACGGCCGTAGCATGACCGACCGCATCAACGCGACGGGCTACACGTGGAGCACCATCGGAGAGAACATTGCCGCCGGCTACGGCAGCGTGCAGAGCGTGGTCAGTGGCTGGATGGCGAGCGATGGCCACTGCGCGAATCTGATGAACCCGCGCTTCACCCAATTCGCCGTGGCTTGTGCGCGCAACGACGCCAGCCAGTACCGCATCTACTGGACGCAGAACCTCGGCCGGCCCTGAACCGGCTCAGCTTTCGGCGAGCAACTCGCCGATCAATCGCTCCAGCGCTGCGAAATCTGGCGCTCCGACATAGCGCTTGACGATGCGGCCTTGCTTGTCGATCAGGAACGTCGTCGGCGTCAGCTTGACGTCGCCGAATGCCCGCGCCAACTCGCCGCTCGTGTCGAAGGCCACGCCAAACGGCAGTGCGCGCGATTGCGCGAAGTGCGCCACGGCGGCCGGCCTGTCGTAGTCCATCGCCACGGCCACGGTGTCATAGCCGCGCGCCTTGAACTTCTGGTGCGCGCTCGCGATCTGCGGCATCTCGGCGACACAGCTGACGCAGCTCGTTGCCCAGAAATTGACCAGCAGCACCTTGCCGCGTTGCGTTGCGGTGGAACTCTTGCTGCCGTCGAGCAAGGTATAAGACACTGCCGGCGCGGTCTCGCGCGCGCCGGCCACACGCCAAGCTGCAGCAGCAACTGCCGCAGACAGCACCGCAGCAATGACCAAGATCCGGGAGCGAGTGGGCTTCACGAGGAGACAGAGCAATGAAACGCCGCCAGTTTACGAGCCATGTGATCCTGATGTCCG
Source organism: Burkholderiales bacterium (assembly GCA_031413095.1). Taxonomy (GTDB): domain Bacteria; phylum Pseudomonadota; class Gammaproteobacteria; order Burkholderiales; family Burkholderiaceae_C; genus CADEEN01. The sequence goes on from JANOEG010000522.1 coordinate 3,365, forward strand.
CCGCTGGGTTTCCGGGCGCGGCCTTCGCTGGCTTGTTCAGTGAGAGCGATGCCGTCGCGGGTGTTCGCACCGCGCTGGAGCGCGGCGCAACCTCCGCGGTTTCGTTGCTCGGCCGCAGCGGCGGCTTTCTCGGCAATCCCAAAGTGCGGATCGAGTTGCCAGGATTCCTGAAAGACGCCGCCAAGCTGCTCAAGGCCACTGGCCAAGGCAAGCGTGTTGACGAGCTGGTGACGGCGATGAACCGTGCTGCCGAAGCGGCCGTGCCCGAAGCCAAGGCCATGCTGATCAGCGCGGTCAAGGCGATGTCGGTCGAAGACGCGTCGAAGATCGTCAAGGGTGGAGAGACCTCGGTGACACAGTTCTTCACTGCGAAGACGCGCGAGCCGCTCGGCGGCAAGTTTCTGCCGATCATCGAGCGCGCCACAGAAAAGATGTCTCTGGCGAAGAAGTACGACGCGTTGGCTGGCAAGGCCGCGGGCATGGGTCTGATGAAGAAGGAAGAGGCCAATCTCAACGGCTATGTCACCGGCAAGGCGCTCGACGGCCTGTACTTCATGATCGGTGAAGAAGAAAGGAAGATTCGCAAGGATCCCATTGGCACCGGCAGCGCGATCCTGAAGAAGGTGTTTGGTGGCTGAGTGCGTGGTTTGATCTTCCTGGGGCTCGCGCTGTCTGCCTGTACACCGGCGCTCGACTGGCGCGAGTCGCGCCCCGAAGGCAGTCAGGCGCGGCTGATGTTTCCTTGCAAGCCCGCCAGCCATGCGCGGCGCGTGGCGATCGCGGGCGAGACGGTCGAATTGTCGATGTTCGCCTGCTCGGCCGGCGAGACCGTGTACGCGTTGTCTTTCGCCGACGTGAAGGACCCTGCGCGCGTCGGCGCGGCGCTCGACGAGCTGGGCCGCGCTGCGCAATCGAACCTGCAGTCGTCGACCGGTGCCGCATCGGAGGCCGCCAGGGTGGTGGGCATGACGCCGCATCCGCAGTCCGTGCAATGGCGTCTGGCCGGGCGCCTGCCCGATGGTCGCGGTGTGCAAGAGCGCATTGTGCTTTTCAGCTACGGCACGCGGGTGTACCAAGCCACCATGCTCGGGGCCAAGCTGGACGCTGAGGCCGAAGACTCATTCTTCGGTGCCTTGCGCGTCGGTCCGTGAGCCTGTCTTCCGCACCACCCGGTACGCCGCCGCTGATGACCGTGGCGCGCACGGCGGTGGCGATGTTCGTCGCTTTTGCGTTTGCGTACTTTCTCTCAGCCTTGCTGCGCGCGGTGACGGCAACTCTCGCTCCGGCTTTCAGTTCGGAGCTCGGGCTGTCTGCTGGCGATCTCGGGTTGCTCGCCGGTGCGTACTTTCTCGGCTTTTCGTTGACGCAGCTGCCGTTGGGCCACGCGCTCGACCGCTTCGGCCCACGCCGTGTGCTCCTGGTCCTGCTGTCGGTGGCGGTGTTGGCGTGCATGGCGTTCGCGATGGCCAAGACGCTGGCTTGGCTTTGGCTGGCGCGCGCGCTGATCGGGGTTGGTGTTTCGGCGTGTCTGATGGCGCCGCTGACGGCATACCGCCACCGTTTTGGCGAATTGGCACAACTGCGCGCGAACTCGTGGATGCTGATGACCGGCTCGCTCGGTATGCTGGCTTCCACGTTGCCAGTGCAATGGTTGCTACCGATCCTGGGTTGGCGAGGTTTGTTCTGGTGGGTCGCCGGGCTGCTGGTGGTGGCGATGGCGGTCATCGTCTGGCTTGTGCCCAGCGATGAGCGGGCAGCGCCTGCAGTTCAGGAAACGGCCTCCGCCGCGCCAAGCTACTCCGCGATCTTCCGACATCCGTACTTCATGCGCTTGGCTCCGATGGCTTTCGTCTTGTATGGCGGTTTGGTGGCCGTGCAGTCCCTGTGGGCCGGCCCTTGGCTGACGGTCGTGGCCGGCCGCAGCCCAGGCGAGTCGGCCCAGGGCCTTTTTTTCATCAATCTCGCCATGTTGATTGCGTTTTTCTCCTGGGGCGTGGCCATGCCACGGCTGCGCCAACGTGGGTTCACGGTCAACGGGCTGATCGGGTTTGGCGTGCCGCTTGCACTGGGGTTGCTTGGCGTGGCCGTCGCGCTGGGTTCGGCGGCGGGCGCCGCAATTTGGGCCGCGTGGTGCGTGTCTTGCACGGTGGTGTCGCTGAGTCAGCCGGCGGTGGCACAGGTTTTTCCACCGGCTTTGGCCGGGCGAGCACTCTCGGCATTCAACCTCGTCATCTTCGCGGGTGTGTTTTGCGTGCAGTGGGGCATTGGCTTGGCGATCGACGGTTTGACATCGCGTGGCTGGGCCCAGACGGATGCGGTTCGCGCTGCGTTTGCACTCTTCGGCCTGTGTTCAGCAGCGTCCTATCTCTGGTTTCTGCTGCGGCGCGGCGAACGCGGATAATCGATCGCGATCGATCGCTAACCATGGCCCGACTGCTCATCATCGCCCACGCTCCACTTGCCTCGGCACTGGCCGAGGTGGCCGCGCATACGTTCCCCGATTGCGCGGCGCAGTTGCAGGCGCTGGATGTGCCGCCGGATATGGCGCCCGAAGAAGTGCAAGCGCGCGCTTCAGCGCTTCTGCCCGCGGCTGACTCCCAAGACACGCTGATCTTGACCGACGTCTTCGGCGCCACGCCCTGCAACGCAGCGCAGCGCTTGGCCGATGGTGTGCACGTCAGGGTGGTGGCGGGTGTCAACGTCCCCATGCTGTGGCGCACGCTGTGCTACGCCAATGAGCCGCTGGACGCACTGGTCACGCGCGCCATGGCCGGTGCCACCCAGGGTGTCATGCAGGCCAGCGCGACACCGCCGCAACAACAGGCGCGCAGCGCCGGGCTCGAGGATGCAAAAGACCAACGTCACCATCATCAATAAGCTTGGCTTGCATGCACGCGCGTCTGCCAAGCTCACCAAGCTGGCCAGTGGCTTCGCCTGCAATATTTTCATGAGCCGCAACGGGCGCCGCATCAACGCCAAAAGCATCATGGGCGTGATGATGCTTGCGGCTGGCATGGGTACCGAGGTCGAGATCGAGACCGACGGCGCCGATGAGGCTAAGGCGATGCAGGCGCTGGTTGCCTTGATCAACGAGCGCTTCGGCGAAGGCGAATGAGAGTCGCGCCGTGACGGTCCAGATCTTCGGCTTGGCCGTTGCCAAAGGCGTGGCGATTGGGCGTGCCGTGCTTGTGGCTTCGGGTCGCGTCGATGTTGCGCACTATTTCATCTCCTCCGATCAGGCCGGCGCAGAAGTCGATCGGCTGACACGTGCAAGAGATGAAGTGTCTGCTGAACTGAGCACGCTGCAGCACGATCTGCCCAGCGATGCGCCGCACGAGCTGTCGGCGCTGCTCGATGTGCATCTGATGCTGCTGCACGACGAACACCTGGTGAGCGCTGCGGCGCAATGGGTGGTCGATCGTCACTACAACGCCGAGTGGGCGTTGTCGGCTCAGCTCGAAGTGTTGGCGCGGCAATTCGACGAGATGGAAGACGAGTACCTTAGGGAACGCAAGGCCGATCTCGAGCAGGTGACCGAACGCGTGCTTGCCACACTGAAGCGGCAGGCCAGCGGCGATGCCGTGCGCATCTCGGCACCAACGCCGCAAGACTTTGGCGGTGAGGAACCGCTGGTTCTGGTGGCTGGCGATATTTCGCCCGCCGACATGATCCAGTTCAAGCGCAGCGTGTTCAAGGGCTTCGTCACCGATGTTGGTGGGCGTACGTCGCACACGGCAATCGTGGCGCGCAGCATGGACATTCCGGCGGTGGTCGGTGCCCGCGAGGCGAGCCGCCTGATCCGTCAGGACGACTGGATCGTCATCGATGGCGACGCTGGCGTGGTGATCGTCGATCCGCCGCCGATCGTGCTCGAAGAGTACCGGTTCCGTCAGCGCCAGTTGCAGCTCGAGCGCGAGAAGCTCGATCGGCTGCGCCATACGCCCGCCATCACACTCGACGGACAGTCGGTGGAGATGCTGGCCAACATTGAATCTCCCGACGACGCGGCTTACGCGCTCGACGCCGGCGCTGTGGGCGTGGGGCTCTTTCGCAGCGAATTCCTTTTCATGAACCGCGGCAACGATCTGCCCGGCGAGGATGAACAGTTCGAAGCCTATCGCGCGGCGGTGCTGGCGATGAAGGGCTTGCCAGTCACCATCCGGACGGTGGACATTGGCGCGGACAAGCCGCTCGAAAGACTGAGCTTGCACGAACTGCGGCACGAGCATTCACTCAATCCGGCTCTCGGCCTGCGCGCGATCCGCTGGAGTCTGTCCGAGCCGTCGATGTTTCGCGCACAACTGCGCGCGATCCTGCGTGCCAGTGCGTTTGGCAAGGTGCGCATACTCGTGCCGATGGTGGCCCACCTCAGCGAAGTGCGGCAAACACTCGAGGCTTTGCAGCGCGCCAAGCAGCAGCTGCGTGCGTCAGGTCATGCGTTCCTGGACGTTGAAGTCGGCGCGATGATCGAAGTGCCGGCGGCGGCTCTGATGTTGGACACCTTGTTGCGTCATTTCGACTTCGTCTCGATCGGCACCAACGATCTGATTCAGTACACGCTTGCCATCGATCGCGCTGACGAGCATGTCGCACACCTGTACGACCCGTGGCACCCCGCTGTGCTGCTATTGATCGCCTCCACCATCAGCAAGGCGCGCGCAGCAGGTCGGGCCGTCAGCGTCTGCGGGGAGATGGCCGGCGACACTCTGTTCACGCGCCTGCTTCTGGCCATGGGGCTGCGCAGCTTCTCAATGCATCCTCGACAAATCGCCCCGGTGAAGCAGTCTGTTCTTCGAGCTGATTGCGTGCGACTGTCGGCGAATCTCAGCGCGGTGCTGGAAGCTGACGATCCGCAGGCTGCGGCTCGTGTCGTCCTCGGTGAAGCGGGCGCATAGACCGGCCCGTCTAACCCGTCAGCAAGTGCGTGCGAAAAAGCTGCTATAGTCGTGGGCTTCGCTGATCGAAAAAGCGCTGCGTCAAAGGCGCGGCAAGTGAGACGAGCAGCGAAGGAAGAGAAAAGCCAAGTGCTTGACACGGGATCAAAAAACGATAGATAATCCCATCTCTTCGCTGACGAAAATTCAGCAGCGCACAAGCAACGCTTGGCGCCTATGTTCTTTAACAACAAACAGCCGATAAGCGTGGGCGTTTGAAGGCAAGTGCCAAAGGTCGAAAGACCTGAGGCCGAAAGGCTTCGAACGCTCACGGATGAAGAAGTGAAGTTCACTTCAATTCCGTATTGAGCAAAATTCAAGATCGAACTGAAGAGTTTGATCCTGGCTCAGATTGAACGCTGGCGGCATGCCTTACACATGCAAGTCGAACGGTAACGCGGGGCAACCTGGCGACGAGTGGCGAACGGGTGAGTAATGCATCGGAACGTGCCCAGTAGTGGGGGATAGC
>JANOEG010000523.1:0-6528 GCA_031413095.1 Burkholderiales bacterium
GAGCTGGATCGTCGCGCCGATGGGCGCCAGCGCGGTGCTGCTGTTCTGCCTGCCGTCGAGCCCTCTCGCGCAGCCCTGGGCGGTGATCGGCGGCAATGCGCTTTCGGCGCTCGTCGGTGTGGCCTGCGTGCATCTCTTCCCCTGGCCCGACGTCGCGGCTGCGCTCTCGGTGGCCCTCGCGATCGGGCTCATGTTCGCGCTGCGCTGCCTGCATCCGCCGGGCGGCGCGAGTGCGCTGCTGATGGCCGTCAACGGCATCGCCGATCCGCGCGCCGCGCTGGTGCCGGTGCTCGTCAACGCTCTCCTGCTGACCGTGATGGCCTACGTCTTTCACAAGCTCGTCTCGCGCCACCGCTACCCGAACCGCAGCGTGCCGTTGCGGCCCGACCCGGTGACCGAGGAGGCGCTCGACGCGGTGCTGGCGCGCTACAACGAGGTGCTCGCGGTGAGCCGCGACGAACTGCGCGAGCTGATCGACCACACGCAGCGCCTGGCGCACCAGCGGCGGCTGTCCGACACGCGCTGCGCCGACGTGATGACGCGCGAGGTGACCACCGTGGAGTACGGCACGCCGCTGCAGGAGGCGTGGACGCTGCTGCGCAAGCTCGGGCTGAAAGTGCTGCCTGTCGTGGACCGCGGTCGACACGTGGTTGGCATCGTCACGTTGACGGACTTTCTTGAGGCGGCGTCGGTCGACGTGCACCACGGCTTCGACCAGCGCCTGCGAAGTTTCATGACCCCCTCGCAGCGCTCGCATTCCGACCGGCCCGAGGTGGTCGGCCAGATCATGACGCGCAAGGTACGCGTGACCCGCGAGCACCGCACGCTGTCGGACCTGGTGCTGCTGTTCGACAGCACCGGGCACCGCCACATTCCGGTAGTCGGTGAGGGCGGCAAGCTGGTGGGCATGGTGACGCAGTCGGACGTAGTGGCGGCCCTGAAGGTCGGCGCATCGCTGGATCTGCCCGCGGACGCAGCCGCTGTCTGAGCAGCGCACGACAAAAAACGTTACGCCGCGATACCGCGGCGAAAGGACGCGCGGCAAGCGCCTGGGCACAGTGAGGTCTCTGTTCAACACCCCCAAGGACCTCACCATGAAATCCTGGCTCAAGCGCACCCTGATCGGCCTCTTCGGCGCCTCCGTTCTGGTGGGCGGCCTCGCGGCCTGCTCGCACCGCGGCCACTATGGCAGCCATGGCTCGTACGCCATGAGCGAAGAAGACGCGGCAAAGATGAAGGCCAAGATGGTCGAGAAGGTCGGCAGCCGCCTCGACCTCGACGACGCTCAGAAGGCCAAGCTCGGCGTGCTGGCCGACAAGCTGCGCGCGCAACGCAATGCATTGGTCGGCGTCGGTACCAACCCACGGGCCGAGCTGCAAGCGCTCGTCGCCGGCCCCACCTTCGATCGCGCCAAGGCCAAGGCGTTCGTCGACGCGAAGACTGGCGCCATCAACATGCAAAGCCCGGACGTCATCGCCGCGATGGCCGACTTCTACGACAGCCTGAAACCGGAGCAGCAAGTCAAAGTGCGCGAGTTCATGGCCAGCCGCGGCCGCGGTTGGGGCCATCGTTCGTGAGCCGGCGGGACACAATGCCCGCATGCCACGCCTGCTGCTGATCGACGACGACGAACTGCTCGGTCCGCCGCTGGCGGCGTACTTCGCGCGGGCCGGGTTCGAGCTGCAGCACGCCACCCGGCCCAGCGCCGGGCTGGCGCTGCTGCGCAGCGGCGGCTTCGACGCGGCGATCCTCGACGTGATGCTGCCCGAGATGGACGGCTTCGAGCTCTGCCGCACCATCCGCAAGGAGAGCGAGCTGCCGATCGTCATGCTGACCGCGCGCGGCGACGTGATGGACCGCGTGGTCGGCCTCGAACTCGGCGCCGACGACTACCTGCCCAAGCCCTTCGAGCCGCGCGAACTGCTGGCGCGCGTGCAGACCATCCTGCGACGTGTGCCTGCGACAACAACCGCAGCGCGACAACTGCGCTTCGAAGGCGTCGAAGTCGACCTCGACCGCCGCAGCGTGGTACGCAACGGCGAGACGATCGACCTCACCAGCACCGAGTTCGAGCTGCTGGCACTGCTGGCCGCCGCCCCGCACAAAGTCTTCAGCCGCGACGACATCCTCGAAAAACTGCGTGGCCGCTCGGCCGAAGACATCCACAGCCGCGCAGTGGACATCCTCGTCAGCCGCCTGCGCCGCAAGCTCGAACAGCTGGACTGCATCCACACGCTGCGCAACGCCGGCTACACGTTTACCGGGGTGAAGGTGTGAAGCGATGGAATGCGGCGCGCCACCGCTGGCGCCATTCTCTGAAGTGGCGCCTCGTCACGCTGTTCCTGCTGCTCGCGTTGGCCACCACGTTGGTCTTCCTGTTCGGCATGCAGCGCGTGCTGCAGGGCGGCTGGCAGGGCTATGCCAAGCCGCTGGTGGCCGACTACGTGGACAAGCTCGCCGCAGACATCGGCTCGCCGCCTGACGAGGCACGCGCCAAGGCCATCGTCGCGCGGCTGCCGCTGTCGATCCGCATCGACGGGCCTCAACTGCACTACGACTCGCATCCCGAGTACCGCGTGCCCCGGCGTTGGAACCACGACGAGGAACGTGAACGCGAGTTCGGCGCCGAAGGCTGGGGCTTCGTGCGCACCACCGCCGACGGCCACCGCATCCGCTTAGGCCTGGCCGGCCCGCTGCCGGAGTCACGGCCGCGCACCTTCGGCTGGATCACGCTCGCCGCATTGCTGCTGCTGACCACGCTGGCCTACGCGGTCGTGCGCCGCATGCTGCGCCCGCTCGACGACATCGGTGCGGGGGTGGCGCGCTTCGGCAGCGGCACGTTCGAGCCGCTGATTCCCGTGCGTCGCAAAGACGAACTCGGCGACCTGGCCGAGCGCATCAACCGCATGGCGCAGAGTCTGCACGGCAAGCTCGACGCCAAGCGCGCGCTGCTGCTGGCCATCAGCCACGAACTGCGCAGCCCACTCACGCGAGCACGTGTCAACGCCGAACTGGTGGAAGAGGGCGAACACCGCAGCGCGCTGCTGCGCGACCTGGGCGAGATGCGCGACCTGATCACCGAGCTGCTCGAAAGCGAACGCCTCGCCAGCGGCCACGTGGCGCTGCACACCGAAGCCGTGCACTTGGCTTCTCTGGTGCGCGAGCTCGTCGCCGCGCAGTGGCCCAATGCAGGGCTCAGCTTGCAGCTCGACGAAGGTCTCGGCCTCGTGCGCGTGGACCCGATGCGCGTGCGCCTGCTGCTGCGCAACCTGATCGACAACGCGCTGCGCCACAGCACCGGTGCGCCGACGCCCCCTGTCGTGTCATTGAGCGGCGATGCAGAGGGTCAACTGCAATTGAGCGTTCGCGACTTCGGGCCCGGCGTGGCTGAAGAACACCTTCCGCATCTGACTGAACCGTTCTACCGCGCCGACAGCGCGCGACAGCGTGCGACCGGCGGATTCGGCTTAGGCCTTTACCTGTGCGAGCTCGTAGCGCAGACGCATGGCGGTGCGCTGCACATTCGTCGTGCCGAGCCCGGGCTGGAAGTTACGGCGACGTGGCCGATCGTAAGCGGCGGAGCGCTTTCATCGTCGGCAATCTGATCCGCACGAGGCGTACCAAACAAGATACACTGAGTCGTGACCTCGAAAGGCCTGCCCAGTCTCACGGTTCGCTTTTTTAGCGAGACCACGGGCTCCGAGCCAGTCCGTGCGTGGCTCAAGGCGCTGCCGGATCACGAGAGGCAGGAGATTGGATCGGATATCAAGACAGTGCAATTCGGTTGGCCCATCGGCATGCCGGTGGTGGACCACATCGACGGGGACATCTGGGAAGTGAGAACGCGGCTGGCGACGCGCATCGCGCGGGTGCTCTTCACGCTCGACGGTAACGTGATGGTGCTGCTGCACGGGTTCATCAAGAAAGAGCGCAAGACGCCCAAGGCCGATCTCGATCTTGCCAAGCAACGGCTGAAAAAGTTCAGGAGTGCAACATGAGTACGAAACCGGCCCGCAAGGCCAGCAACCCCCACCTGGGTTCCGACTTCGACGACTTCCTGCGCGAAGAGGGCCTCTACGACGAAGCCCAAGCCATCGCCGTCAAACGCGTGCTCGCGTATGAACTCGAGCGGGGCATGGCCAAAGCGCAGTTGACCAAAACGGCGATGGCCAAGCGCATGGGCACGACGCGTGCGCAATTGGACCGCCTGCTTAACCCCGACAACCCGGCTACGACCTTGCAGACGCTGGTGCGCGCGGCGGGTGCGGTGGGCAAGCGTGTGAAGATCTCGCTGGTCAATTCGTGAGAGCGCCGCAGCCTGCGCGGCGGCGCGCCATGCTCGCCATCATCACCAGTAAGGGCCAAGTCACGATCCCCAAGCGCGTCCGCGATGCGCTGTGCTGGCAGCCGGGTGCAGCGGTCGAGTTTTCCATCAACGCCGACAGCGAGTTGGTGTTGCATCAGCGGCGTCCGGCCCGTAGTGGCAGCCCGCGCAAGGACCGCTTCGATGGGGTGCGGGGCATCGCCAACGTGCCCTGGCGTACCGATGAGCTGATGAAACTGCTGCGCGCAGAGGGCTGACACCGTACGCCGACTGACTGGTGAACTGAACCGCCTACTTTCCGATGTTGCTGAGCACGGTTGCGTAATGGTCCGAACATTCCTTTAGCAGCCTTGACAACGAGCCGACGTATCTGTTGACGTGAAGGGCAAACTGCCGCGCACGGGTGTTGTGGGTCAGTTCAAACTGGATGCGCTTATCTGCAAGCGCACGTGGCGAAGACAAGTGTCTGAACGCAATGTCTTTCACTGCAAGAGCTGCCGACCCGACCAAAAACGGAGCATCAAGCATCGACCGCTGAAGCTCTACGAATCGCTCCCACCCAGGAAGCTGGAACGGTGGAACCTCGACTGTGCGACCCGCCTGAAGAGCAACATGAAGACGAAGCCGCAATGCATAGCCTTCCTTGCCGCCCCACACGTAGTTTTTGAGGGAGTTCTCAAATTTGTCGAGTGACATCGCTGCCTGAAAGGCGCTGCCAAATGCTCGCGTTGTCGCACTCAGAAAAATCAGAGCTTGACTCAGCACAAGCCCGTACAGCAAAAGATGCACTGGCTTCACAGCGTCAAATTCACCTTCAGCTTGCTTGAGCCTGGAAAGGAGGCTGCGGAAGCCCGCTGCAGGATCTGCTTCAAACGGCGCTTCGCTTGTCAAGAACACGACGAGTGGCAACATCCTGTCGGACAGGGCACGAAGGTTCATCAGTGTGTCCCATGCGTCCAGATCGTCCAGATAGGTATTGCCTTCGACGTAGTCGACCGATGAAGCTCTGCCGAACTCGTCAAACAAATCTTCGGAGAAGAGATGAACTGCAACTTCACCTGCTGCCAGACGATGCCCTTCGGGTGCCGCCTTCGACAAGATCACGAATGCCTCGTCTGCACCAGTCATTTTTAGTAGTCCCGCAGCCCACAAGGCTCTAGACACGCCACTGATCTTTGCTTGAGTCTTGCAGTCGAACACCAATCGGCGCGCAGCGACTTCGGCCGCTGGCCGCAAGCCCAGAACATCGACATCAGTGATGTCGGTTGGCGTCTCCGCGGTGTCTGCCGAATAGCGCACAACCGCTTCTAGATACGGCACATAGCCATGGGCTATGCAGTACCTGATTGCTTTTTGCTTTTGGGCGGAGTCTTTGATCATCGCAAGTCAAGAAGCATCTGTTCCATCTCAGACTTGGCCTGTTCGTCGAGTGGTGCTCGCTGTGTAGCCCGCAAAGCTGTCGATGCCAAGATTGATTGAATGTAGGACTCGTCGCGCTGCAAGGCGATTCTGGCTTCATCCGACACGCCGCTGGACAGCGGCTCGCCTTCTTCAAAGAGTGCAATAGCATCGTCCAGCGCCTGCACATTCTCAGGCGCATCATTCAGGACGAACTCGTACCAACCATCTTTTGACGTTGGATTCAGTCGGCCGACCCTCAACGTGACCAAGTTCATGTATTGGTGAGCAGACTCAGTGCTCGCGCCGATCTTTTTCGAGTGCTTCAGTTTGTTGAGGATTGCGACAGGCGAGCGAATCGCGTATCCAATCGGCATCAATTGACCTTTTCGAACCGCCGCCACGATTGCCATCGTACGTTCGTAGACCTCACGCGCTGATCCATCCATGGCCTTTGAGCCGGGCCGCGGAGTGAAGACAAAGTGCTCGTCGGTGTTTGCTCTCGTGTTTCGCAAGCTCGGAGTTCGGCACGGCTCCGCTCCACCTCGTCGTTCAGGCGCGTTTGGAATTGCTGCTCGGCTTGACCAGTACGGCGAATACCTCATTCACCTTGCCGACGGGACTCCGGTGGCCGTGGTTTTTGAGCCGTGCTGGATTATTCAGGACGGCGATTTCTTCCAAGTCGAGTTTCATGGAGAAGTGACCGAAACGGGGTATCGGTCGCACATCGCCAGCCGGGACGAACTTCCCGACCGCGATGAGGACTTGCTGGCCTGGTTCGTCGAATGTGCCAACGAAATGCGGGG
>JANOEG010000524.1:0-1654 GCA_031413095.1 Burkholderiales bacterium
GACGGCTCGCGCGGCAGCCCGGCCAACCCGATCCTGGCCGGCCAGCACCCCGAGTACCTGGTCAAGCAGTTGCAGGAGTTCAAGTCCGGCAAGCGCAATAACGCCATCATGAAAGGCTTTGCCTCGACGCTGTCGGACGACGACATGAAAAACGTCGCCGCGTTCTACGCGAGCAAGAGCGCCAAGCCCGGCTTCGCCAAGGACAAGGAGCTGGTGGCGCTCGGCGAGAAGATTTACCGCGGCGGCATTGCCGAAAAAGCCGTGCCCGCATGCGCCGCCTGCCACGGCCCCAGCGGCGCCGGCATGCCCGCGCAGTACCCGCGCATGGGCGGCCAGCACGGCGACTACACCGAGGCGCAGATGGTGGCTTTCCGCAGCGGCGCGCGCGGCAACAGTGCGCAAATGGTCACTATTGCGGCCAAGCTGAGCGACCGCGAGATCAAGGCAGTGTCGGACTACATCGCCGGGCTGCGCTAGAGGCTCAAGTTCACCCGGGGCCGTGCCGATAAGTCCGGCATGCCCTGCCCACACTGCGATTGCCCTGGCCACGATGCCGCAGACGACGGCTTCGCACGCCTGGACGCTGACTTTGTACGCGTGATCGAAGACGTGATCGACACGTTGATCGCACGCCACGTCATCAACATCACCGATCTGCCCGACCAGGCGCAAGCCAAGCTGTTCGCGCGCAAGTCGTTCCGCGAGCGCGCCGGGCGCAACGCGCTGAAGCTGTTTGGCGATGAGGTCTGGCCGCAGGCTCAGTGAGGCGAGCGCGCGTTAGCGCTCCGCCCTCGCGGGCGCGATCATTTCAAGGCCGCGAAGGCGTGGTTGAAGAAATCGGTGCGGCCAAAGTTGCCGGATTTCAACGCCAGGTGAATGCGTTGCGTCGGCGCATAGCACCACGGCACGCCGGGGTCGATCTGAGCGCCGATGCGCAGCGCCTCGACACCGAGCGCCTGCACGCACGCCCCCGAGGTTTCACCGCCCGCCACGACCAGTTGCGCGACGCCGGCTTGCACCAGGCCCTGCGCCACGCGCCCCAGGCAGTCTTCAACCAGCGCGCCGGCGCGCGACACGCCCAAGTTGGCTTGCACGCTTTTGACGGCGTTGGCGTCTGCAGTGGCGCAAACAAGCACCGGCTTCTCGCCCAACAACGGCCGCGCCCACGCGAGCGCCTGCTGCACCACGTCGTCGCCCGCAGCCAAGCGCAGTGGGTCGATGGCAAAGGCCTTGCCCCCCCCGGCGATGAACGCCGCCACCTGGGCCTGCGTCGCCGTCGAGCAACTGCCGCTGACGATGGCTAAAGCACCACGCGGCTTTGGCAACTGCGCCGTTTCGGCGCGCGGCGTTAGGCCGTGCAGCGCCGGGATGCCGATGGCCAGGCCCGAGCCGGCAACGAGCAGACGCAAGTCGCTGGCGGCCGCAGCGACCACGCGCAGATCGTCATCGGCAATCGCATCGGCAATCGCGAACGACACGCCCTGCTCCTGCAGCACACGCATGCGCTCGCGCACCGCTTCTGCGCCGCTCGCTACGACAGCGCGCTCGATCAAGCCGACGCGCCGCGCGCGGCACTGCGCCTGCAACACGCGCACGAGGTTGGCGTCGGTCATCGGCGTCAGCGGATGCTGGCGCATCGGGCTATCGGACAACA
>JANOEG010000525.1:0-28436 GCA_031413095.1 Burkholderiales bacterium
CCCGGCGTCAACATGCACCTGCTCGACACACGCGGCAACGGCAGCGTGGAGCCGATGGGCCGGCGCGGCGACGACCTGTTCAGCATCAGCGGCACGGCCGTGATGTACGACATCGGCAAGGTGCTCAAGGCCGGCGGCTCGTCGATGTACGAAGGCGCCGATGCGAACGCCAACGCCTACGTCATCGACACCAGTGCCGGCGGCGCTGCGGTGCGCAAGCTGGCGCCGATGAACTATGCGCGCGTGTTTCACAACAGCGTCGTGCTGCCCAACGGCCAGGTCGTGCTGATCGGCGGCCAGACGCGCGCTGCGGCCTTCACCGACGACCGCTCGGTGCTCGCCGCCGAACTGTTCGACCCGGTGACCGAAAGCTTCACCGTGCTGCCGCCGATGAGCGTGCCGCGCAACTACCACGGCGTGTCGCTGCTGTTGCCTGACGCGCGGGTCATCACCTCCGGCGGTGGCTTGTGCGGGGCCGGCTGTGCGGCCAACCACCCGGACGCGCAGATCCTCTCGCCGTACTACCTGTTCAACCCGGACGGCACGCCGGCCACGCGGCCGGTGATCAGCACTGCGCCGACGCAGGCCGGCCACGGCACGTCCATGGCCGTGACCACGAATGCGCCAATCGCTTCGTTCTCGCTGGTGCGCATGGGCTCGACGACGCACACCGTCAACAACGACCAGCGCCGCATCCCGCTCGCGTTCAACAGCACCGGCGCCAACAGCTACAGCCTGCAGGTGCCGAGCAACACCGGCATCGCGCTGCCTGGGCTGTACATGCTGTTCGCGATGAACGCCGACGGCGTGCCGTCGGTGGCGCGCATCGTGCGCGTCGGCGGCACCGGCACGCCGCAGCTCACCTGGCCCGGCGACCAGAGCCACGCCACCGGCGCAGCCGTCAGCCTGGCGCTGAGCGCCAGCGGTGCCGCCAGTTACGGTGCAACCGGCCTGCCGCCCGGCTTGGTCTTGAACACCGGCACGGGTGCCATCAGCGGCGCGCCGAGCGCGCCAGGCACGTACAACGTCAATGTCTCGGCCAGCAATGCCAACGGCACAGTGAGCACGCAATTCGTCTGGCGCGTGCTCACGCCCGGCAACATGCGCTACGTGCGCCTGGAATCGCTGTCGGAGGTCAACGGCAATCCGTGGGCTTCGATGGGTGAGTTCAACCTGCTCGACGACAACGGCAACACGCTGCCGCGCGCCGGCTGGGTGGCCAGCGCCGACAGCGTCGAGCTGGTCGGCGAGAACGGCGCCGTGGCCAACACGCTCGACGGCAATCCGGCGACGCACTGGCACACGCAGTGGCAGGCGGCGAACCCGACCCACCCGCATTGGTTCAGCGTCGACATGGGCACGACAGCACGGCTCGGTGGCTTCCGCTACCTGCCACGCTCGGGCGGCGGCAACGGCACGATCGCGCTCTACCGGTTCTATGTCTCCGCCGACGGCGTCAACTGGGGCAGCCCGGTGGCCACCGGCGACCTGCGCACGCTCGGCGCCAACGCCGACGAGAAGACGGTGCGCTTCACGATCGCGGTCCCCAACCGCGCGCCGGTGATCACGACGCCAGCGGCGCAGTCGAGCACGCAAGGCCAGGCGGCGTCGCTGACGCTGCAGGCCAGCGACGCCGACGGGGACGCTTTGACGTACAGCGCCACAGGACTACCGCCGGGCCTGGCCATCGGCAGCGGCAACGGCGTCATCAGCGGCACGCCCAGCGCCGCCGGCAACTACACCATCGACGCGACGGTGCAGGACAGCCGCGGCGCCAGCGCGAGCGCGACGTTCGCGTGGACCGTGCTCACTGCACCGACGGTCATCAGCCCCGTCCTGGCGCCACCAGCCGCTGCAGGCAGCGACGTCAACTTCAACGCCAGCGCCACCGGCAGCGGCCTCGAATACGCGTGGGACTTCGGCGACGGCACGCCGCTGACGGCGTTCTCCACCGCATCGACAGCCTCGCACCGCTACACCAACCCGGGTCTCTACACGGTGACCTTGTCGGTGCGTGCTTCCGATGGCCGCGTGACGAGCACGAGCTTCGTCCAAGCAATCACCGGTGCCGTGACGGTGGCCCGACCCGTCGCATCGTCGAACATCATGCTGGAACCGCGCAGCGGCGCCAATGCACGGCTGTGGGTGATCAACCAGGACAACGAAAGCGTCAGCGTGTTCGATGCGGTGACGAATGCAAAGCAGGCAGAAGTCGCCGTCGGCGCGGGGCCGCGCACACTGGCGCTGGCTGGCGGCAGTGTTTGGGTCGCCAACCGGGACGCGGCAAGTCTGAGCGTCATCAGCGCCTCGACGCTCGCGGTCACGCAGACCATCGCGCTGCCGCGCGCGTCGATGCCCTACGGCATCGCGTTCTCACCGGCCGACGGTTCGGCGTGGGTGGCGCTCGAAGGCACCGGCCAGGTGCTGCGGCTGAATGGCAGCGGCGCCATCACCGGCACGGTGGCCATCGGCCCGAACCCGCGGCAGGTTTCGATCAGCGGCGACGGCGCACGCGTGCTCGTCTCGCGCTTCATCACGCCGGCGCTGCCCGGTGAAGGCACGGCTGTCGTGCAAACCACGGGGCGTGGCGGTGAAGTGGTGATCGTCAATGCCGCCACGCTCGCCGTGCAAGCAACAACGGTGCTGCAGCACAGCGAAAAGCCCGACAACACGCTGCAAGGCCGCGGCGTGCCGAACTACCTCGGCGCGGCAGTGATCGCGCCCGACGGCGCGTCGGCCTGGGTACCGAGCAAGCAGGACAACATCAAGCGCGGCACGCTGCGCGACGGTCAGAACCTCGACTTCCAGAACACCGTGCGCGCGATCAGCTCGCGCATCGACCTTTCAACTCTGACCGAAGACCACCCCGCCCGCGTCGACCACGACAACTCGAGCGTCGCCAGCGCGGCCGCGTTCCACCCGAGCGGTGCTTACCTGTTCGTGGCCCTGGAAACGAGCCGCCAGGTGGCGGTGCTCGACCCGGTGGACAAGCGCGAGGTGATGCGCTTCGACGCCGGCCGCGCGCCGCAAGGCCTGGCCGTGTCGGCGGATGGTTTGCGCCTCTACGTCAGCAACTTCATGGACCGCAGCGTGACGGTGCACGACCTGACGCGCCTGGTGCGCTTCGGTGAGTTCACCGTGCCTGCACCGACGACGCTGGCGTCCGTGGCCAGCGAACGACTGACGGCCCAGGTGCTGCAAGGCAAGCGCCTGTTCTACGACGCTCGCGACCCGCGCCTGGCGCGCGACGGCTACATGAGCTGCGCCACCTGCCACCGCGACGGCGGCAGCGACGGCCGCGTCTGGGACCTGACAGGCATGGGCGAAGGCCTGCGCAACACGGTCGCGCTGCGCGGGCGCGCTGCGATGGCGCAGGGCCCGCTGCACTGGAGCGGCAACTTCGACGAGTTGCAGGACTTCGAGGGCCAGATCCGCGCGCTGGCGCAGGGCACCGGCCTGATGACCGACGCCCAGTTCAATACCGGCACGCGCAGCCAGCCGCTGGGCAATGCGAAGGCCGGCGTCAGCGCCGACCTCGATGCGATGGCCGCGTACGTGACGTCGTTGTCGAGCTTCGAACCGAGCCCGCTCCGCAACGCCAACGGCACACTGACAGCGGACGCTGTTGCCGGTCGCAGCGTCTTCGCCGCGCAATGTGCCACCTGCCACAGCGGCAGCACGTACACCAACAGCGTGCTCGGCAGCCTGCGCAACATCGGCACGATCAAGCCGTCGAGCGGCGCGCGCCTGGGCGCGGCGCTGACTGGCATCGACACGCCGACGCTGCGCGATACCTGGCAGACTGCGCCGTACCTGCACGACGGCTCGGCAGGCACGATTGCCGCGGCGATCTCGGTGCACAACAACGTGACGCTGAATACGACACAGCTGGCCCAGGTGACCGCCTTCGTCGCCCAGATCGGCAGCGAAGAACCTGCGGTGGCCTCGACGGCCAATGGTGGCTTGGTCGGCAACTACTTCAACAACCTCACCCTCACCGGAACGCCGACGCTCGTGCGCACCGAGGCCGTCAACTTCGACTGGGGCACCGGCGCTCCGGGCACGGGCATCGGCGCCAACAATTTCTCGGCGCGCTGGACCGGCAGCGTCTTGGCGGCGACGAACGGCAGCTACCGCTTCCGCACCCGCAGCGATGACGGCGTGCGGCTGTGGGTCAATAATGTGCAGGTGATCAACAACTGGACCGACCACTCGCCGACCAACAACACTTCGGGCACGATCAATCTGGTCGCCGGACAGCGCTACAGCATCCGCCTGGAGTACTACGAGCGCGGCGGGGGCGCGGTGATGCAGATGCTGTGGTTGCCGCCGGGCACGAGCACGTACACGGCCGTGCCCGCGGCATCGCTGTACGCGGCGCCGCCGTGATCGCATGAAGGTGCGCTGGAGCGTGCTGGCTGCCCTTGTGTTCGCGCACGGAGCGTTTGCAAGTGATGGTGCAAGCGCGGTGCGGGGCAAGCAGCTCTTCGAAGGCGAGCAGGCGCTGACCGCCCGCATCGTCGGCCAGGACTTTGCGCTACCCACCGAAGCCAGCCGCTGCGTCAATTGCCATGGACTTGCCCAGAACAGCGCGTCCTCGGCGCCCACGGCCTCGCAGCGCGTCGGGCCGGCGCTGACCCGCGCCGCCCTCACCGATGCCGTGCGCCGCCGCGGCGGCCCGCCGTCACGCTACGACGAGGCCTCGCTGTGCAAGCTGCTGCGCAGCGGCGTCGATCCGGCGCATGTCATCATCCTGCGCACGATGCCACGCTACGAGATCTCCGACGCCGATTGCCGCTCGCTGTGGCAGCACCTGACCGACCCGGTGGCCCGTTGATGACGCTGCGACGACGCGACACCCTGGCGTTGCTGACAGCTCTCGCCGCACCGCTGGCGATGGCACAGACGGCGGCGCCCACTGCGCCCGCCCATGAGCCCTTTGGTCCGCTGCGTCCCCCACTGCCCGCACCCAAACTGGCGCTGACCGGGGGCGATGGCAAACGCTTCGAGTTGACAGAGCGGCTGCGCGGCCGAATCACGGCGCTGCAACTGATGTTCACCGGCTGCAGCGCAACCTGCCCGATCCAGGGCGCACTGTTTGGTGCTGTGGCTCCGCTCATCAACACCCAACGCGAGATGCAGTTGCTGTCGCTCAGCATCGACCCGTTGGGCGACAGCCCGCAGGCCGTACGGGCCTGGCTCGGCAGATTTGGCGCCCACGCCCACTGGCAGGCCGCCGTGCCACGTGTCGAAGACGTCGATCGCCTGCTCGACTTCGTGCGCGGTCGTGCCGCGGGCGCCGACCGCCACACCGCCCAGGTCTATCTGTTCGATCGCCAAGCGCGCTTGGCCTACCGCACGGCTGACATGCCTCCGGCACGCTTCGTCGCCGAGACGATGGGCCAACTCTCGCGAATGAACTGACGGATCTCGCGTTCGACAGCGATCCGAGCAAACGCCGCGGATCGGGCTCTGCCTGGCCGCTGGCGTTGCCCCCTTGAGGGGGAGCGGCGCAGCCGCTTCGGGGGTGGGTCACGACCTGTGGCATGGTCGGTGCTTCGATGCACCTCATGCCCTGGTCCTTTCGCACTCGTGGCTCACCCGCCCTTTCGCTCGCGCTGCAAGGCGGTGGTGCGCACGGGGCTTTCACCTGGGGCGTGGTCGATGCGCTGCTCGAACGCGGTCTGACCATCGCTGCGGCCAGCGGCGCAAGTGCGGGCGCGATGAATGCCATTGTGCTGGCCCACGGCTTGAACCAGGGTGGAGCAGACGGTGCGCGCACCGCACTGCACATGTTCTGGCAGTCGATTGCCGAGCGCGTGCCGCCGCTATGGCATCTGCCGGGCGATCCACCCCAGCTCGCGCCGATGGGTCACGCCATGCTCGCCTGGTCGCGCTGGTTCGCGCCGTCGCAGTTGAATCCGCTGAACCTGAATCCGCTGCGCGACGTACTCTCGGCGCAAGTTGATTTCGAGCGCCTGCGCGGCACGCGCGGCATGGCGCTGTTCATCGCCGCCACCGAAGCTGCGCGTGGCCGACTGCGCCTGGTTCGTCGCCACGAGGTCACGATCGACGCCGTGCTGGCATCGGCCTGTCTGCCCTCGCTGGCGCACCCGGTGCTGATCGACGGCGAGCCGCATTGGGACGGTGCCTTCAGCGCCAACCCTGCACTGTGGCCCCTGGTGCGAGAAGTTCAGGCCGATGACCTGATGCTGATCACGCTAAGCCCTCTGGGCAACGCGCCACAACCGTCAAGTGCCGAAGACATCGTCGAGCGCGTGCGCGAGATCGCGTTCACGGCACCGTTTCTGCGCGAGGCGCGCTGGCTCGCCGAGCTGCATGCCGATGCAGCGCAGCGGCCGTGGCCCCGGTTCGGCACCGACCGACGCCTGGCGCGCCTGCGCTGGCATCTGATCGACGCCGACAGCACGCTGGCTGCGCTGCCGAGCAACACGCGACTGGTGCCTGAGTGGGCCTTCCTGCAGCGCCTGCGCGATGCTGGCCGCGAGCGCGTGGCCCAGTGGGCAGAGAGCGGAGCTTCCGCCTTGGGCCAGCGGTCGACGATTGATCCGCTGCGCGTCTTTGGCGAGTGAGCTCAGGTGCCGTCGAGCAGTGAGAACAGCGTGATCGGGCTCGTGTCGCTGTAACGGCTGCGCGAGCGCTTGCGCGCGGTGCGGGCACGGTTGTAGTTGACGAACCACCCCGCAAAGTCGGCGCCGGGCATCGGCCGGCTGATCCAGTAGCCCTGCACTTCGTCACAGCCGAGTTCACGCAGCACCTGCGCCTGCTCCGCCGTTTCGACACCTTCGGCGACGACGCACATCTTCATGTTGCGGCCGAGCGCAATCACGGCGCTGCAGATTGCAGTGTCTTCGTCGTTGTCGGGCAGCGACTGCACGAAAGAGCGGTCAATCTTCAACGTGTCGATTGCAAAACGGCGGATGTAGCTCAGCGACGAATGCCCAGTGCCGAAGTCGTCGATTGCCATGCGCACGCCCAGTCGCCGGAAACTCTCCAGCATCGAGCGCGTGGCATCGTTGTCTTCCATCAGCAACGATTCGGTGAGCTCGATCTCCAGGCGCTGCGGCTCGATGCCGTTCTGACGCAGCGAGTCTTCGATCATCGAGGCCAGGTAGAGGTGGCGGAACTGGCGCGCCGAAAGGTTCACCGCCAGACGCAGCGGTGGCAGGCCGAGGCGGTCCCACGCCGCGATCTGTTCACAAGCCGCGCGGATCACCCAGGCACCGACCGGCAGGATCAGCCCGGTGTCTTCGAGCACGCTGACAAAACGATCCGGCGGGATCAGGCCGTGGCCCGGGCGGTGCCAGCGCACGAGCGCCTCGACACCGGTGATCTTGCCCGAGCGCAAGTCGCTCTTCGGCTGGAAGTGCAGCACGAACTCCTCTCGCTCAATGGCGCGGCGCAGCGCCCCTTCGAGCGAGACGCGTGCCGTCACCGCGGCCGACAGGTCTTCGCTGAAAAAGCTGTAGGTGGCGCGGCCATGCGACTTGCTGCGGTACATCGCCATGTCGGTATGGCGGATCAGCGTGTCGAGATCAACGTCGTCGATCGGGTACATCGAAATGCCAATGCTGGCCGTGACGACGAGCTCTTCTTCTCCGACCTGGAACGGCTCGCCCAAGGCTTCGAGCACGCGGCTGGCGACATGAGCTGCGTCTTCGGCGCCGTTGATGTTCTCGATGATCAGCGTGAACTCGTCGCCGCCCAGGCGCGACAGCGTGTGCGGCATGCCGCCGTCGCGCGTCACCGAATCGACGCTGCGCAAGCACTCGGTCAGCGTCTTGCCGACATGCTGCAGCAGGCGGTCGCCGGCCTCGTGCCCGAGTTCGTCGTTGACCTGCTTGAAGCGGTCGAGATCGAGGAACATCAAGGCCATCGGCTTGCCGCGCCGCTTGGCGCGCGCCATCGCCTGGCCCAGACGGTCGCGGAACAACGAACGGTTGGGCAGGCCGGTCAAGCTGTCGTAGTTGGCGAGCTGCTTCAAACGCTCCTGGGTGTCGGCGCGCTCGGATGCGTCGCGCACGCGCACCAGCACATGCGAGCCGTCGCTGCCTGCGTACTCGGTCAAGAGCAAGTCAACCGGGCGGCCCGTCGCGCCGCGGCCGCGCGTCATTGCGCCGCCGGTATGCAGAGAAAATCGATCGCTCTGCCCTTGCTCGAAAAGCTCCGAGACATGGCGGCCCTCAACAGCCGCGGGCTCTTCGCCCAACAACTGAGCCGCTGCCGGGTTGCACGACAACACCTTGCCATCGGCGCCGCAGACCAGGAAACCGTCGCTGGCGCGCTCGAACAGGGCTTCGAGCAACGGATCGGGTTTTGATTCGAACCAGCGGCCGAACATCCAGCGCGACCGCGATCGGGCGCCTTTGGAATCGACGAACGCTGAACGGTCTGTCACGCCTGGAGCCACATGGGCTGTATTCGGAGAGATAGATTATCGAGAGCGCGTTACACGCTCGCGACAGCGGCCGCCCGCCGAATGCGCACTGCGACACGAATGCGCACGCTTCGTGGCCGCGTAGAATCTGTTATCGGGCCCAAATTCTGGCGCTCGGTTTGCTTTTGCGGCACCGGGACCCCAGGTCAAGCGCTCTCCTTCAACGATCGAGCCTGACGAGCCTGCAAATGGAAATATTCGACTACGACAACATCCTGCTGCTGCCGCGCAAATGCCGCGTCGAGAGCCGCAGCGAGTGCGACACCAGCACGCAGTTCGGCCCGCAGCGCTTCGTGATGCCGGTGGTGCCGTCGAACATGAAGACGGTGGTCGACGAGCCGATCGTGGAATCGCTGGCCGGAAGCGGCCACTTCTACGTGATGCATCGCTTCGATCTGGACAACGTGGCTTTTGCGCGCCGCATGCGCCGCAAGAAGCTGTTCGTCTCGATCAGCCTCGGTGTCAAGCCGGCTGACAAGGCGACAGTCGACCAGCTGGCCACCGACGGCACCGGCGCCGACTACATCACGATCGACATCGCGCACGGCCACGCCGACAGCGTGCGGCGCATGATCGAGCACATCAAGGCGAAGTTGCCGAACGCGTTCGTCATCGCCGGCAACGTGGCCACGCCCGAGGCGGTGATCGACCTCGAGAACTGGGGCGCGGACGCGACCAAGGTCGGCGTCGGGCCGGGCAAGGTCTGCATCACCAAACTGAAGACCGGCTTCGGCACCGGCGGCTGGCAACTCTCAGCGTTGAAGTGGTGCGCACGCGTGGCGACCAAACCGATCGTCGCCGACGGCGGCATCCGCCACCACGGCGACATCGCCAAGAGCGTGCGCTTCGGGGCGACGATGGTGATGATCGGCTCGCTTTTCGCCGGCCATGAAGAGAGCCCGGGCCAGACGGTCGAGGTCGACGGCAAGCGCTACAAGGAGTACTACGGCAGCGCGTCGGACTTCAACAAGGGCGAGTACAAGCACGTCGAAGGCAAGCGGATCCTCGAGCCGATCAAGGGCAATCTTGCCGACACGCTGCGCGAAATGCGCGAGGACGTACAAAGCTCGATCAGCTACGCTGGAGGCACGCAGTTGATGGATCTGAAGAAGGTCAACTACGTGGTGCTCGGTGGCGAGAACGCGGGCGAACACCTCTTCATGTGAGGTGCTCGCCGGGAGAGCTTCAGCGCGCTGACATGCCGCTGCGCTCGCCGCCGTCGGCGCCGCTGTAGCGCTTGCGCGCAGCACCGGCGCGCGACGCGGGAGATTCGCGCGTCAGCGCCACCGGACAGGCGCCGTTGTCGGCGTGATGCGCCGCCGCGACGAGCAGCGGGTCGGACAGGTCGCCGATCGGCAGCGACAAGTCCTCAGCGACCGCGCAGGTCGGCTCAAAGCCATTGAAGTAGCGGCCCTGGTTCTGCGCGTTCACGCCTTCGAAGTTGACGATGCTGTAGGTCGTGCCCCAGCCATCGTCGTCGGGCAGGAAGCCGACCGGCTTGCCGCAGGTGACATCGCCGATGGCCACCACGTCGACACCGACGCCGCTCAGGCCGTTGATGACCTGCTCGCTCGCCGAGCAGGTGCGCTCGCCCATCAGCACATAGACCTTCGTGAAGCCGGACCAAGCGTTGGGGTTGCTGAAACCGAAGGTCTGGTTGTTGCCGCTCTGCTTGTCGTTGTAGAGCAGCCGCGCGTAGACCTTGCCAGTGTGCGGACTGCCCGATGCGTACGAGGCCACAGTGCCGCCCATCGACACCAGGCCGCCGCCGTTGTAGCGCAGGTCGAGCACAAGTTCGTCGATGCCCTGATTGCGGAAGCTGGTCATGGTCGTGGCCAGAGGCGAGCCGACCTGGCTGATCATGTCCTTGACGAAGACGTAGCCGATGCGGCGGCCGTTCTGGCTTCGCACGACGTCGCCCAACTGCACCGGAGTCAGCGCGAACTCGGCCGCGCTGAGGACGACCACGACGGTCGGCCCGGCGCCGCGGCGCACGTCCAGGCGCAACGCATTGCCTGCCGCGTCGGGCGTCAGCGCACTGAAGTTGTCGGCTGCAATCAACGTCGCCACCGGTGTGTTGTTGATTGCTAGGATCTCGTCGCCGCGCTGCAGACCACCGGCAAGCGCGACCGACTGTGCTGCCGGCGACAGCGGTTCGATGTAGCGCACGAACAGACGCGTCGCGCCTTGCGCCACCGCTTCCAGGCCGTTGACGGCGACGCCGTAACCCAGCGTCCGCCCATCGCCGAAGAAGCGGTTGAAGCTCTCGGTGCTCTGGTAGCCGCTGTAGCGATCGGGCGGCCACACCGCGCCGCCTCCACCGGGAATTGCATCGCCACCGCCGTACAGCAAGGCGTCGAAGTAGGCATCGACCGTGTTGAAGCCATCTGGCGATGGATCGGGACTGAGCTGGTACCAAAGGTAGTTCTGATCGAAGTAGCAACGCAACCAATCCTGGCGGTCCGCGACGCCGCCGCTGGCTGCGGCCGGCGGGCATCCGCCACTGTTGCCTGCGTCGTCGCCTCCGCCGCCACAGGCCGACAGGAGCACAGGCACGGCGCAAGCCACGGCACGCAGGAATCGGGGCATCGGCATGGATCATCTCCTTGGTGTTGCGGGCGGCGGCGACAGGACCGCCACCTACAATGAACGCAACCCCTTGGACCCGTGTTGCGTTGACAGGAGTATCTGTTGGCGCGGCCAGCGCATCGCCTTTTCGCACCGCCAACATGTCAACAGAACTTGCCAAGTCCTTCGAGCCCGCCGCCATCGAAGCCAAGTGGGCGCCGCGCTGGGAAGCCACGGGCGCCGCGGTTCCCTCGCTCGATGCGGCCAAGCCCTCGTTCTCGATCCAGTTGCCGCCGCCCAACGTCACCGGCACGCTGCACATGGGCCACGGCTTCAACCACACGATCATGGACGCGCTGACGCGCATGCATCGCATGAGGGGCTTCAACACGCTGTGGCTGCCGGGCACGGACCACGCCGGCATCGCCACGCAGATCGTCGTCGAGCGCCAGTTGCAGGAGCAAGGCCTGTCGCGGCACGACATCGGCCGAGAAGAGTTCATCAAGCGTGTGTGGGCGTGGAAAGACACATCGGGCAATGTCATCACCGGCCAGATGCGACGCATCGGCGATACGGTCGACTGGAGTCGCGAATACTTCACGATGGACGCCACGCAGTCGGCGGTCGTCAACGAGACCTTCGTGCGGCTGTACGAAGAAGGCCTGATCTACCGCGGCAAGCGACTGGTGAGCTGGGATCCGGTGCTGATGTCGGCGGTGTCGGACCTCGAGGTGGAAAGCGAAGAGGAAGACGGTTCCCTCTGGCACATCCGCTACCCGCTCGAAGACGGCAGCGGTTCGCTCGTCGTGGCGACGACTCGGCCGGAGACGATGCTCGGCGACACAGCCGTGATGGTGCATCCCGAGGACGAGCGCTATGCAGCACTGATCGGCAAGCAGGTCAAGCTGCCGCTGTGTGATCGAACGATTCCAGTGATCGCCGACGACTATGTCGATCGCGAGTTCGGCACCGGCGTCGTCAAGGTCACGCCGGCGCACGACGCCAACGACTATGCGGTTGGCCAGCGCCACGGCCTGCCGATGATCGGCGTGCTGACGCTCGACGCCAAGATCAATGACAACGCGCCGGCTGCGTACCGCGGTCTCGACCGCTTTGCGGCGCGCAAGAAAGTGGTTGCCGATCTGGACGCGCTAGGCCTGCTCGTCGAAACCAAGAAGCACAAGCTGATGGTGCCGCGCTGCGCGCGCACCGGCCAGGTCATCGAGCCGATGCTCACCGACCAGTGGTTCATGGCAATGACCAAGCCAGGCCCTGACGGCGAGTCGATCGCCGGCCGCGCGATGAAGCTGGTGGACCGCGGCGAGGTGCGCTTCGTGCCCGACAACTGGGTCAACACCTGGAACCAGTGGATGAAGAACATCCAGGACTGGTGCATCTCGCGCCAGTTGTGGTGGGGTCACCAGATTCCAGCGTGGTACGACGAGCAAGGCAATGTGATCGTTGCGCGCAGCGAGGCCGAGGCGCAGTCAAAAGCACCGGGCAAGACGCTCACGCGCGACCCCGACGTGCTGGACACCTGGTACTCGGCGGCGCAGTTCCCCTTCTCCACCGTCGGCTGGCCGAACAAGAGCGTCGAGCAGGACCTGTTCCTGCCGAGTACGGTCCTCGTCACCGGCTTCGACATCATCTTCTTCTGGGTCGCGCGCATGATCATGATGACGGCGCACTTCACCGGCAAACCTGCGTTCAGGCACGTGTACATCCACGGCTTGATCCACGACTCGCAGGGCAAGTAGATGAGCAAGAGCGAGGGCAATGTGCTCGACCCGGTGGATCTGATCGAAGGCTGCGACCTCGACACGCTGGTCAAGAAAAGCACCACCGGCCTGCGCAAGCCCGAGACGGCGCCCAAGGTCGCCGCGCGCGTGAAGAAGGAGTTTCCGGACGGCATTCCGGCCTATGGCGCCGACGCGCTGCGATTGACGATGGCCTCGTACGCGAGCCTGGGCCGCACGATCGCGTTCGACACCAAGCGCTGCGAGGGCTATCGCAACTTCTGCAATAAGCTTTGGAACGCGACGCGCTTCGTCTTGATGAACTGCGAAGCTCAGGACTGCGGGCTGAAAGAACACACGAAAGCCGAGTGCGAGCCGGGCGGCGCATTTCATGGCTACATGAGCTTCTCGCAGGCCGACCGCTGGATTAGCGGCGAGTTGCAGCGCGTCGAGGCCGCCGTGGCGCAGGGCTTCGCCGACTACCGGCTCGACCTTGTCACCGCCGCAGCCTATGACTTCGTCTGGAACGAGTACTGCGACTGGTACCTCGAAATCGCCAAGGTGCAGATTGCTGAAGCCGTAAAAACGGGCTCCGAGGCGCAGCAGCGCGCGACCCGCCGCACGCTGATCCGCGCGCTGGAAACCGTGCTGCGGCTGCTGCACCCGCTGGCGCCCTTCATCACCGCGGAGCTGTGGGACCAAGTGGCACCGGCGGCCGGCCGGGGTTCGGCGAATGCGGCCGGCGTGATGGTTGCGCCCTACCCGGTCTCGCAGCCCGAGCGCATCGACGCCAAGGCCGATGCGTGGATGTCACAGCTCAAGGCGGTCGTCAGCGCCTGCCGCAATCTGCGCAGCGAAATGGGGCTGTCACCGGCGGACAAGGTGCCGCTGCTGGCGTTCGGTGACGAGACCTTCATCGACGCGGCCTCGCCTCTGCTCAAGGCGCTGGCCAAGGTCAGCGAGGTCCAGCGCTTCGACGACGAGTCAGCGTACGCCGCAGCAACGAGCACGTTGCCGGTGGCCGTGGTCGGCGACGTGCGGGTGGCGCTGCGGGTGCAGATCGACCTGGCGGCGGAGCAAGCGCGGTTGGCCAAGGAAATTTCGCGCCTCGAGGGTGAAATCGCCAAGACCGAAGGAAAGCTGGGAAACGAGAGCTTTGTTGCGCGTGCCCGCCCTGAGATTGTTGCGCTGGAGCGTGCGCGCCTGGCCGACTTCACTCAGGCTTTGCGTCGCCTTCGAGATCAAGCGGCACGTCTGGGGCCGTCGATCTGAAGTCGCTACGCTGCGGCGTGCTTTCCGCCGACAGCAACTCGTCGATGCGCCGCGCCACCGCCCAAGCGGCGCGCACGCGTGACTCACGCGTCGTCGACGCCACACGCGGCGTGATCTGCAGCGTGTCGATTTCCGCCAGCGGCTTGCCGGGGTCGAGCGCCCCAGGCTCCAGACTGTCGAACCAGGCCGCAGCCATGCGCCCGGTGCCAAGCACCTCGGCCAGCGCCGCCTGATCGAACAGGCTCGAGTGGGCGACGTTGATCAGGACCTGGTTAGGCTTGCAATGGGGCAGGAAACGCTCGCCAATGAGACCCTGATAGCGTGAGAAGTACGTCAGCTGGACGCAGACGCCGTCGCTCTGCTCCATCAGCTCGCGCAACGCCACGGGCTCGACACGCCAGCGCGTCCAGACGTTGTCCGAAGCGTGCACGGCCGGGTCGTAGCCGACGACGCGCGACCCGAAGGCCGACAGCAATTGGGCCAGTGAGCGTGCCGCCGGCACCATGCCGATCAGGCCGATCGTCGCGCCGCCGAGTTCGCGCCCGACCAGCAGGCCATCGGGGCTCAGCACCGGTACGCGGCGCAGCATCTGCAACAGCCCGCCGACCATGAACTCGGCTTCGGCCACCGCGCTGGCTGTGACGCTGCGCACCACTTCGACCCCAGCGCGGCCACAGGCCTCGATGTCGATGTTCTCGGAGCCCGACGACAAGCGCCCCACCGCGCGCAGCATCGGCGCGTAGTGCAGCGCCTGCGCATCGAGCGCGACCGAGGGTGGAATCACCAGCGCACGCACGTTGAACAGGGCTTGACGAAGCGCACGAGCGTCGCGCGCCAGCTCCGGCGCATAGCGCACTGCGTGACGCTCGCCGAGCCACTGCATCACCTCCGGCTCGAGTGGTTCAACGATCAGTACATCCATCCATGCCCCGGGCAATCTGCACACCGAACCTGCTTGGTTCACATGCCAGAATCCGCCGGACTCCCCTTGTTGATTGTAAGTAAATGCACATTCGCAAAGCAATTTTTCCCGTGGCAGGTCTCGGTACCCGATTCCTGCCCGCCACCAAGGCCCAGCCCAAAGAGATGTTGCCGGTGGTCGACAAACCGCTCATTCAATACGCGGTTGAAGAGGCGTATGCCGCCGGCGTCAGAGAGATGATCTTCGTCACGGGCCGCCACAAGCGACCCATTGAAGATCACTTTGACATGACCTTCGAGCTCGAAGTAGCCCTTGAACAAGCGGGTAAGGACGAACTACTTCACGTTGTTCGCACCGTCAAGCCCGATGACATGGACTGCATTTACGTTCGCCAGGCGCAAGCGCTCGGCTTGGGTCACGCGGTGCTGTGCGGCCAGAAGCTGATCGGCAACGAACCCTTCGCGGTCTTGCTGGCCGATGACTTGATGGTGGGCACGCCACCCGTGCTGGCGCAGATGGTCGAGCAGTTCGGCGAGTGGCGGGCGTCGATCCTGGCGGTGCAGGAAGTGCCGGCCGAACACACGCAGCGCTACGGCATCGTCGCCGGCACGCAGGTCAACGATCGCCTAGTCAATATCGAGCGAATCGTCGAAAAACCGAAGCCGGCCGATGCCCCCTCACGTCTGGGGGTGGCAGGTCGCTACATCCTCACGCCGGGCGTCTTCCACGAGATTGCCAACCAGAAGCGCGGCGTTGGCGGCGAGATCCAACTCACCGACGGCATCGCCGGCCTGCTGCGCCGAGAAAAGGTGTTCGCCTACCGCTACGAAGGCCAGCGCTACGACTGCGGCAGCAAGGAAGGCTTCCTGCAGGCCAACGTCGAGCTTGCGCTCACGCACCCGCAATTGGGTGCAGGCTTCCGCGAGTACTTGAAAGCGCTCAATCTCTGACGGGCTGAGCAGACGCGCGGGCCGAGCGCCGGGCCGCTCCCAAGCCGGCCCGCATCCCCTCGGGGGATCGTCTGACGTACCCGTCAGACGAGGGGCTCCATTTCTTACCTGCGACGCAGGTAGTGGACGAACTCTTTTTCGCCCGTCACCTGATCGATCAGCTCGTTGCCGGTCTGACGCGCAAAAGCCTGGAAATCGCGCACCGAGCCGGGGTCTGTTGCGACGATCTTCAGGACCTCGCCGGACAACATCTCCGTCAAAGCCTTCTTGGCCTTGAGGATCGGCAGCGGGCAGTTGAGGCCGCGGGCGTCGAGTTCTTTCTGCGCGAGTGTCATAGCCAGATTCTAGGCGCGTTGAGCCCAGTCGATGAACTGGGGTTCATGCCCCCGCGCGCGAAGCCAGTCGGCCAGGGCGTAACCGGTGCCAGCCGGCCAGCAGCGCACGTCGGACGGCGCGAAGAGCTTGTACTCGGCCAGTTCGGGGGACAGCACGATCTCGCCGCGCGCCTGAGCGTGATAAGCAATGATCACCTGGTTCATGCGTTGAAAGTCATAGACGCCGATCAGCGACACCGCATCCACCTTGAGGCCGGTCTCTTCGGTGACCTCGCGCGCCACACCTTCCTGCGGTGTCTCACCGGCTTCCATGAAACCTGTGATCAGCGCGAACATGCGGTGCGTCCAGGCCGCGTTGCGAGCCAGCAGCACCTTCCCGCCCCGATCGACGCACTCGACCACCGCGGCCAACACCGGCGTCGGGTTGTTCCAGTGCGTAAAGTCACAGGCCGTGCAGCGCAGGCGCGTTTTCGGCCCGCCGTCTTCGATCTGCTCAATCGGCGCCAGCGCCGTCGTGCATTGCGGGCAGAACTTGAAGCTCATGCTGGAAACACGCCGGTAGACAAATAGCGGTCCCCGCGGTCGCAGACGATGAAGACGATCGTCGCCTTCTCCAGCTGTTCGGCCAGCTTCAACGCCACGCAGCACGCCCCCGCCGCCGAGATGCCGCAGAACAGCCCTTCTTCGCTTGCCAGACGCCGCGCCATGTCTTCGGCCTCGGCCTGACTGACGAGCACGATCTCATCGACATGCGTCGCATCGTAGATCTTGGGCAGATAAGCCTCGGGCCATTTGCGGATGCCCGGAATGCGCGAGCCTTCGGCCGGCTGCGCGCCAACGATGCGCACCGCCGCGTTCTGCTCCTTCAAGTAGCGCGAAACGCCGGTGATGGTGCCTGTGGTGCCCATCGCACTGACGAAGTGCGTGATCTGGCCGTCGGTGTCGCGCCAGATTTCCGGGCCGGTGGTGTCGTAGTGCGATTGCGGGTTGTCGGCGTTAGCGAACTGGTCGAGCACGCGGCCCTTGCCGTCGGACTGCATCTGCAGCGCCAGGTCGCGCGCGTACTCCATGCCGCCGGACTTGGGCGTCAACACGAGTTCGGCGCCGAAGGCCTTCATCGTCTGCGCGCGCTCGATCGACAAGTCCTCCGGCATGATCAAGACCATCTTGTAGCCGCGGATCGCTGCGGCCATCGCCAACGCAATGCCGGTGTTGCCCGAGGTGGCTTCGATCAGCACATCGCCCGGCTTGATATCGCCGCGTTTCTCTGCGCGCACGATCATGCTGATCGCCGGCCGGTCCTTCACCGATCCGGCCGGGTTGTTGCCTTCGAGCTTGCCGAGAAACACGTTGCCGCGCTGATCGTTCGCAGCGCCCGGCAGTCGCTGCAAGCGCACGAGCGGCGTGTTTCCGATCGCGTATTCGAGGGTCTTGTACGTTGGCATCTGGCTATTGTCTCAGCGGCATCAAACCTTGGGAGGCAGCGTGTGATAATCGCGCCCCGTTGCGCTTAGCGCACCGCACCCAACTTGCCCCGGTGGCGGAATCGGTAGACGCAGTGGATTCAAAATCCACCGCCTAAACAGCGTGCCGGTTCGAGTCCGGCCCGGGGCACCAACTCTCCACAGCCCATGCCGCCGCTGCCACCGGTCACCAAAGCGTTCATGCTGATCTGCACCGCAGTCTTCTGCGCGCAGCTGCTGTTCGGGCGCAGCTGCTGTTCGGGCGCTGGCTCGAAACAATGTTCGCGTTGTGGCCGGTCGCCAGCGGCAACTTCATGCCGTGGCAGGTGCTGTCCTACGCCTTCCTGCACGGCGACATGGGGCACCTGTTCTTCAACATGCTCGGCCTGTGGATGTTCGGCGGCGAACTGGAGCGCCTGTGGGGCCAGAAGCGTTTCATCCACTTTCTGCTCGCTGGTGCGCTGACAGCCGCAGCCGTTCAGATTATCTGGACGATGGCGATCGGCTCACGCGTGCCGACCGTCGGCGCCTCGGGCGCCCTCTTCGCGCTGCTGCTGGCCTTCGGCATGCTGTTCCCGAACCGCATCATCATGCCGTTGTTCCCGCCGATCCCGATGAAGGCCAAGTTCTTCGTCGCCATCTTCGGAGCGCTCGAACTGGTGCTCGGATTCATCGGCGGCGGCGGCGTAGCCCACTTTGCGCACCTCGGTGGCATGCTCGGCGGTTTCCTGATGATCCGCTTCTGGCGAGGCCAATCGCCCTTCGGTAAACGCTGACCTTCGCGCCACCCGTTGCAGCGTGCGGCCGATTGGCGCATCCTGCGGCTTCAAGGGGGTGCGCCATGAAGTCCTGGTTGTTGTCGGTGCTCGCATCGTTGGCTTCTGGTGTCGCGCTGGCCGCGACGCCGAGCGATCTCGAAGCGCAATCCAAAGCGCTCGAGCGCGCTACCAACGCCGTCGTCGGCGTGCAGACGCTGGCGGTGCCCGATGCCCGCTCCAACAGCACACTCGGCCGCGTGCGTCAGGGCTCGGGTGTGGTCATTGCGCCCGACGGGCTGGTGCTGACCATCGGCTACCTGATCCTCGAAGCCGACCAGGTGCAGCTTGTGCTCGACAACGGCCGCAACCTGCCGGCTCGCGTCGTCGGCTATGACCTGGCCACTGGCTTCGGCCTGCTGCAGCCGTTGGCGCCGCTGAACATCACGCCGGCGCCGCTCGGCACGTCTCGCGGCGTCACGCCCGAAGACAGCCTGCTCGTTGTCAGCGGCGAACCGTCGGGCCAGCTCAGCGCAGCACGGATGGTTTCGCGCCGTGTTTTTGCCGGCTACTGGGAGTACCGCATCGACGACGCGCTGTTCACATTGCCGCCGCGCACCGACCACAGCGGTGCTGCGCTCTTCAACCCGCGCGGCGAACTCGTAGGCATCGGCTCGCTGGTCGTCAACAACGCGCTCGGCAGCGAGGGGCCAATGCTGCCAGGCAACATGTTCGTGCCGATCGACCTGCTGCAACCGATCCTCGGTGAGTTGCGCAGCAAGGGCGCATCCACCGCCAGCCAGCGCGCCTGGCTCGGCATCAACGGCGTCGAGCAAGGCGGCCTAGTGCGCGTGGCGCGTGTCAGCGAGGACAGCCCGGCGCAAGCTGCGGGCGTGCGCGCCGGTGACCACATCATCTCGATAGACAATGCACCGGTGGCGACGCTCGATGCGTTGTGGACGAAGCTGTGGAGCGGCGCTGCGGAACGCGATGTCAACATCGAGATCGAGCGTGGCGAAGCGCGCCAGACGCTGACCGCACGGACGGTCGATCGCAATCGCCAGCTCAAGCGCGCGAGCGGGATCTGAACGCCTCCCACGCCGACGACGGCGTGGGATAGGCAAGCCGCACGCGCAGCTCGCGGTGCAATCGCGTGTTGTCGAGCTGCCGGGATTCGCTCATGAAACTCCACTGCATCTCCGAAACCGTTGCACGCAACGCGTCGCGCGACACCCTTGGCGCACGCGGCAGGCCAAAGGCATCAGCCACGGCGTCGAAGTGCTCGCCCATCTTCAGCGCGCTGTCGTCGCTGACGTGATAGACCCGCTGCGGCGCGGCTCGGAACAGCGCGGCCACGCAGGCTCGCGCCAGATCGTCGGCATGAATATGGTTCGTGTACACGTCGTCGGCGTCGGCCAGCAGTGGCGCGCCACGCTGCACGCGCTCGCGCGGGTCGCCACCCTCGCGATCGAGTGCGTAGATGCCCGGAATGCGCAACAGGCTCGCGTTGACGCCGAAGGCGCGGCCGTGATGCCGCACGCGCGCTTCGGCATCGACGCGCCGTCTCGCGCGCGGCGTGGCCGGCCTCGTTGCGCGGGTTTCATCGAAGCGCGCGCCGCCCGCATCTCCGTACACACCACTGGTGCTGCCATAGACGATGCGGCGCACGCGCGTGCTGCGCGCCAGCGCCTGCAACAACGCAGCCATGCGCGGATCGGTGTCGCCCTGCGTCGGCGGTGGCGCCAGGTGCAACATCCAGTCGGCCAACGCTGCCAGCCGCCCAAGGGTGGCGCCATCGTCGAGATTGCCCCACAGCGGCAGCGCGCCGGCATTGCGAAGCTCATCGACGCGGTGCGCGCTCGACGTCAGTGCAATCACGCGCACACGCCCGCGCAGCAATCGCAGAACGCGCAAGCCCACGTCACCGCAGCCGACGATCAACAGCGTCGGCCGGCGCATGGAAAATGTGGGCAAGGTCATCGGGGACAATCGCGTATCGATTCGAAGTGTAGAGAGCGCCCGTCGTCATGACCTTCAAAGTCACCGTCCAGCCCGCCAGCCTTGTCTTCGAGGTCGCGCGTGACGAGCCGATCCTCGCCGCCGCCATCCGCGCTGGCATCGGCCTGCCCTATGGCTGCCGTGACGGCGCCTGCGGTTCGTGCAAGAGCCGCCTCGTCGAAGGCCGCGTCATCCACGGTGCGCACCAGTTGCGCACGCTGTCGGTGGCCGACGAAGAACAGGGCTGGATCCTGCCTTGCTGCGCGACGCCGCAGACCGATTGCGTGATCCAGGCGCGCACGGTGGCCGGTGCTGGAGAGTACCCGGTGCAGAAGATGCCGGCACGCGTGGCCAGCCTGACTCGCCCGGCACCGGACGTGGCCATCATGAAGCTGCAATTGCCGGCCAACGTGGTGCTGAAGTATCGCGCCGGCCAGTACGTCGAGTTCATCCTGCGCGACGGGTCGCGGCGCAGCTATTCGATGGCCAATGCACCCGAGCATCTCGGCGAGCCGCCGGTGGTCGAACTGCACCTGCGCCACATGCCCGGCGGCAAGTTCACCGACCACGTTTTCAGCGCGATGAAGGAGAAGGAGATCCTGCGTGTCGAAGGCCCGCTCGGCAGCTTCTTCCTGCGCGAAGACAGCAGCAAACCGATCGTGCTGCTGGCCTCGGGCACGGGCTTTGCGCCGATCAAGGCCATCATCGAGCACATGCGCGCCAAGGGCATTACGCGCGATGCGGTGCTGTACTGGGGTTGCCGCAGCAAGGGCGATCTTTACCTGCACGACTGGGCGACACAAACCGCCGCCGAGATGCCGACCCTGCGCTACGTTCCGGTGCTGTCGGAGGCCAAACCCGAAGACGCGTGGAGCGGCCGCAGCGGCCTGGTGCACCACGCCGTGATGGCCGACCTGCCCGATCTGTCGGGCCACGAGGTCTATGCCTGCGGCGCGCCGATCATGGTCGAGTCGGCGCATCGCGAATTTGTCGCCGCCTGCGGCCTGCCCGACGACGCGTTCTTCGCCGACAGCTTCACCTCCGAAAAGGACAAGCACGCTGCGTAGCGGCAGCGCGGCGAACGCCGCGGCAAACCCGAGTTTTACGCATGACACAGCCGGTAACCGGCACCGGAATCGTGGGCAGATCTGCAAACCCATTGGGAGGCCCGTCATGAATACAAGACTCACCCTCAGCACCCTGGCCATGGCCGTCTGCGCGGCCACCGCGTCGGCGCAAACGCTCGGTGAAGGCGGCTCGGCCGCGCAAGGCAGTGCCGGCCCGAGCGGCGCGCAGAACGCCAACGTGCAACTCGAGAAGTGTGATGCGCCCAAGGGCACGCGGGCGGTGGTCGAGCCGCAGAGCAACATCCTGGCCGGCCTGTCGCGCTACGGTCTGAACTCGCCGGTCGGACTGATCCGCATGATGATCCAGCAGTCGAACTGCTTTCAGGTTGTCGAGCGCGGCGTCGGCATGCAGAACATGATGCAGGAGCGCGCGCTGGCTGCCGGCGGACAGATGCAGTCTGACCAGAACATTGGCAAGGGCCAGATGGTCGCCGCCGACTTCATTCTCACGCCGAGCGTCGTCTTCAGCGAGAACAACGCCGGCGGCATGGGCGGCGCTGTGGGCGGCCTGCTCGGCCGCTTCGGCGGCGCGGGCGCGGTAGTGGGCGCGGTCGCCGGGGGCTTGAAGTTCAAGGAAGCTCAGACCAGCATGCTGGTGGCCGACACCCGCTCGGGCATCCAGGTGGCCGCGGCCGAAGGCAGCG
Organism: Burkholderiales bacterium; assembly: GCA_031413095.1. Taxonomy (GTDB): domain Bacteria; phylum Pseudomonadota; class Gammaproteobacteria; order Burkholderiales; family Burkholderiaceae_C; genus CADEEN01. The sequence continues at coordinate 22,229 of JANOEG010000525.1, forward strand.
CCAAGCAGACCGACTGGGGCCTCGGCGGCACCATCTTCGGTGGTTGCGGCGGCGCGGCGTTCGGCGCCTACACGAACACCAACGAGGGCAAGGTCATCACCGCGTCGTTCCTCGACAACTGGAACAACATCGTGCGCGCGGTTCGCAACAACGCCAGCCTGATCCAGGCCAAGGCCGGCGTGGCCTCTCAAGCCAACGCTGCCGGCAGCGTCATTGCCAATGCGGCCAACGCGGGTGACGTGATGGTCGCCAAGATCGCAGGCGCCAAGGTCCTCAGGGGGCCGGTCGACAGCGCCGGCGTGCTGATGAGCCTGGCCAAGACCGATGAGGTGCTCTACCTCGGCGAAGAAAAGAACGGCTTTGCCAAGGTCACGTCGCCCAAGGGCGACGGCTGGATCAAGGCGGTGCTGCTGAAGAAGCCGTAGGCCCTGCCGCTAGCGTCACTTGTGCTTGAAGGCAGGCTTGCGCTTGGCGACAAACGCGGCCATGCCCTCCTTTTGATCGTCGGTGGCGAAAAGTGAGTGGAAGACTTGGCGCTCGTGCGCCACGCCGTCCGCCAGGCCTGACTCAAAGGCGCGGTTGACGCACTGCTTGGCCAACATCACGGCCGGCAAGCCCATGCCGCAGATCGTCGCCGCCGCCGCCAACGCTTCTTCGATCAGCTTGTCGGCTGCCACCACGCGGCTGACCAAGCCGGCTCGCTCGGCTTCGGCGGCGTCCATCATGCGCGCCGTCAAGACCATGTCCATCGCCTTGGACTTGCCGACCGCGCGCGGCAGGCGCTGCGTGCCGCCGGCGCCGGGGATGATGCCGAGCTTGATTTCCGGCTGGCCGAACTTCGCCGTATCGGCAGCAATGATGAAGTCGCACATCATCGCCAGCTCGCAGCCGCCGCCGAGCGCAAAGCCGGCCACCGCCGCGATCACCGGCTTGCGCACCTGGCGCATTTGTTCCCAGTTGCGCGTGATGTAGTTGCCAAGGTAGACGTCCATGTAGGTGTAGGTCGCCATGGCGCCGATGTCGGCCCCTGCGGCAAACGCCTTCTCGCTGCCGGTGATGACGATGCAGCCGACAGCGGCGTCGGCGTCGGCTTGAGTCATCGCCTCACCGAGTTCATCCATCAACGCGTCGTTGAGAGCGTTGAGCTGCTTGGGCCGATTCAACGTGATCAGCATCGTCGCCAGACTTCCATCGGCGCCGTCGTGGCGAGTGATAACGATGTTTTGTGGGTTCATCAGTCAAGTATTCCGCGTTGCCGTCAGCATTGAGAAAGGTGCAAACTATACGGGTGAGCACGCGGTGCCTAAAGTACCGTCATGTCGTACGCCTCGCGCCAACCGCGTCGCAGGCCAGCCTTTCGGTAGCCCACCGGTTGCCGTTGATAACCTGAACGAGCGATGACCACTATCTACCGGAAAACGGCCAAGGGCCAGGCTGAAATCGAAACCCGGGCCCACCGCTTGCCGCCGCGCCAGCGTGGTGCATTGATCATGGTCGATGGCCAACGAAGCATCGAAGATCTGGTCAAGCTGGTCCCGGGCGACGCCGAGGCGACGTTGCAGCAGTTGCTGGTTGACGGCTTTATTGATGTCTTCGCCGTGCTAGCCGACCGCCCTCCTGCTCCGGCGCCAACGCCAGCGCCTGCGCCCGCCAAGTCCGGCGCGTCCATCGAGACCACCAAACGCGATGCGGTGCGCTACCTCAACGACAAGTTGGGACCTGCCGGCGAAGGTGTGGCCATCAAGATCGAGCGCGCCAAGAGCATGGCCGAGCTGCAACCCTTGCTGGCGCAGGCCGCCCAGGTGCTGCACAGCTTCGGCGGCGCCAGCACCTCCGAGCCCTTCATCACGCGCTTCATTGGCAGCCCGCCGGCCGGCTGACCGACAGCACTTCAGCGAAACCCGCCCTCCGGCGCAGCCTGCAATGGCGCCGCATCCATCATCAGATCGACAAAGGTGTCCGCGTCCTGCTGAATGCGAATGCGCACCGGCAGGTATTGCAGCGACGGCGCGAACCAGACCTCGGCGCTCAATTCGCCGCGCGGCCGGCTCTCGGTGCGTCGCGGCTTCAGATGGAAGGTGTCGAGCTCGCCGACCGGCGTGACCAGGCGCTGTTGGGCGAGCACGTCGTAGGTCCAGCGGTCCATGCGCCGCGGCAAGGCTAGCGGCAGGCTGATGCTGTTGCCCACGCGAAGCAGTTCAGGCCGCGTCGTGAACAGCCACGTCATCTGCACGAACTGGCTGGCGGTGTCCTGCACACCGGCCATCGCCTCGCGCGTGTTGCCGTTGGCCAGCGTCACCGTCTCGGGCATGAACAGCACAGTGACGCGCCGCGCCGATTGGAACGGCAGCTTGGTCGCTTCGTCGTAGCGGCGCGGCGCGAGGCCGGCCTCACCCAGCTCGCCGTCGCTCGTCATGTTGCGCGACATCAGCGGCGCGAACGACGGCCCCACTGCCACGTCCATGTGCACCTGGTAGCGCGGACCGATGCGCACCCACTGCACGCGCGCGCTGCCATGCACTTCGCCGCGGTAGTTGCCGAGCAGCGTGTAGGTCAGGCGAGTTGAGGGCGGCCACTCAAAGGGCGCCGCGGCAACAGTTGCAGACGCGCTCGGCGCCACCGGTGCGGCCACCACTTCGGACATGGAGACCGACTCGCTTGCCGCGGCCTCTTGTACCGGCGTCGGTGATGCGGCAATGGCGATCGGCTCGCTCGTTGGCTCTTCGACCACAACAGCGACCTTGCGCTCTTCCGGTGCCGACGCAGCCGAGGCTGCCGGCGCCGCAGCGCGTGCGCGACGCGGGCGCGCTGCAACAACGGGTGCCGGTGCCGCAGCTGCCACCGGTGTAGGCGCGGCGGGTTCGAGCGTGCGCACGAACGCCACTTCCATGCGTGGCGGCATCGGCTGGCTGCCGGAACCCCAGCCGACGAGCGCGTCTTCGAGCCACGACACCAGCCAGCCGTGCAGAAGCAACACCGCCGCCAGCAGCACGGCCCAGCGAACCCGCCGCGAACCCAGGGTCAGCCTGCGACGCGCGGCCGCCGCCATCAGGTTCCGATCCAGGCCCGGCGCAAAGCTGCCACGCAGGCGGGAGCCTTGCTCGTCAACGCCAGCGCCACCTGCGGCGCGGCGGTCGGGCTGCCAGGCTGCAGCGTGATGTGCATCACGCGTTGATCACGCACCAGCAGCAACTCGAAATCGCGCCCCGGTACGAGCCACTGCTGCGCTTCGTCGAGGCGGCGAATTCGCCAGCCATCGACGGCCAGCAGTTCGTCGCCGGCCGACACCCCGGCGCGCATCGCCGCGCTGCCGGCGAGCACCTGCTTGACCTGCACACCGGTCGTCCCTTCGGCCAGGCGCAAGCCGAGCGTTGCCGCGTACCCGGCCTTCTCGCTGCCCAGCGTCACGCCGGCCCCTTCGAGCAACGCCGTCAGCGGCAGATCGTCTGTGCCATGCACCCAGGTCGCAATCTCCTTCGCGTACGAGCGCCCACCGACGCGCTTGAAGGCATCGGCAATGTCGCCCTCACCGATCGGCCCGCCGCGGCTTCGTTGCCACAGCAAGCGCATCACGTCGTCGAGCGTGACCTTGCCTTCCTTGCGCAAGGTCAGATCGAACGCCAGCGCCACCAGCGAGCCCTTGGCGTAGTAGCTCACCGTGGCGTTGGGCGTGTTCTCGTCGCTGCGGTAGTACTTGGTCCAGGCATCGAAGCTGGCCTGGGCCACGCTCTGCACTTCGCGCCCCGGCGTGGTGGCCACGGTGTTGATCGTCTTGGCAATCAGCCGCAAGTAGCGCGGGGCGTCGATCAGGCCGGCGCGCAGCAACAGCAGATCGTCGTAGTAGGACGTGAAGCCCTCGAAGAACCACAACAGCGCCGTGTGGTTCTCGCGCGTGTAGTCGATGCGCGCCAGCTCGGTGGGCTTCAGGCGCTTGACGTTCCAGGCGTGGAAATACTCGTGCGAGATCAGGCCGAGCAGCGTCGTGTAGCCCTCCGTCATCACGCTCACGCCTTGCTGTGGCAGATCGCGCCGCTTGGCGATCAGCGCCGTGCTGGCGCGGTGCTCGAGGCCGCCATAACCATCGTCGACCGCGTTGAGCATGAACACATAGCGCTCGAACGGCGGCTTCGGTTTCTTGTCGCCATGCCAGAACGCGATCTGCGTTTCGCAAATCTTCTTCGCGTCGTTGATCAGGCGCTCACCGTCGAAGCCCGGCCACGCACCGGCGACGACGAACTCATGGGCCACGCCGTGCGCCTTGAAGGTGCCGCGCCAGAAGCTGCCAAGCTCAAACGGGTGATCGACCAGCTCGTCGTAGTCGGCGGCCACGAAGCCACCCTTGGCATGCGCCTCCATCGACGTTGCCACCTGCCAGCCACGCGGCAATTCGCCGAGCGTGATCGCATGCGGCTCGTTCTCGCGGCCTTCGACGCGCAGGCACAGGCTGGTGCCGTTGAAGAAGCCGCGCGACGCATCGAGAAACGCGGCGCGCACCGAAGTATCGAAGGCATAGACAAGGTAGCTCACCGTCAACGCCGCGCGCCCCTTGCACGCTGCCTGCCAAGTCGTCTTGTCGAGCTGCGTCAGCACCACCGCCTTGTCGCCCTGCCGCGCTTCGAGTCGCGACAGATGCCGCCCGAACTCGCGCACCATGTAGCTGCCGGGAATCCACACCGGCAGCGACAGGCGCTGCGACGCGGCGGGCTTGGGCACCGTCAACGTGACGCGGAACTGATGCGCATGCAGATCGTGCAGCTCGATGCGGTACGTGATCATGATGCGTTGGCCGCGGCAACGAGACAGCTAAGGATGGCGACGCTGCTCAACAACGTGCGGAGCGGCAGCAAGGCGGACAAGCCCATCGCCGGGAAGCGCGCGCGATCGACGGCCCAACACAGCGCCAGCGCTGCTGCCAGGCCGATCAACGCGAAGCGTGACGACGGCAACAGCAACAGAGGCCAGGCCAGCAGCGACGGCACGACGCCCCACAGGCGCGCACTGTCATGCGCGGCGCCGGTCGGTGAGCCCCAATGGATGCCACCGAGGAAAGACACGATGACAGCGCCGTAGGCAATCATGGCCCGCAGCGCCGTGTCGTGCCAGGCCGGCGGCCCCACGCTCACAGCGAGCGCTCCACCAACGAAGGGCAGCAACCCGCTCCACCCGAGGGTCCGCGTCGCCAGAGAAATCGAACCGCTCGAAGACAACTGCATGCGGAACATTGTCGCCGCTGAGCCTTGCCGCTGCCGGTGCTCAATCTCCCCCGCATCCCCCGCCGCCGCACCCTGAGTCGCTGTTGTTGTTGCCGCCGCCGCATCCCCCACTGCTGCCGCCACCCGTGTCGCGACGTTGCCTGGCCGCGGTGGCGAAGTCACTGCCGCAGTAGATCACCGCAGCGGCTTCGCCGCCGGGCTTGGCCCGGGTGACGACTTGCGCACGCGCGCAGTCGAGCGCATAGGCAAATCCATCGGCCACACCGAGCTTCGCGTCAAGCGCAAACAGCAGCGGCAGCCGCGTCGGCGCGCGCGGGTTGATGTGGTCTTCCTTGCAGGCATACCACCACGTCGTGTGCAAGCCGTCGTCGGCGCGGTCGCCCGACCCCACGGCGACAGCTGGCGTGTGGTGCAAGAAGCCGCCGAACGCGCCTTGGCAGAACGCGTCGTAGTGGCGTGTGAAGAGGATGAACTCGTGCCAGAGGTCGTCGGCCACCTGCGAGGGCATCGAGACGTATTTGCGGCCGCTCTTCAGATAGGCAAGGAAGAACTGGCGCAGCGCGTTGGCGGTGAGCTGACAGTCCTTGACCTGTAGTTCAGGGCGGCGCTTGCGCAGGTTGTCGAACAGGCCGCGCGGCAGTTCGTAGTTGCGAACAAAGGTCTCGCGCCGGGCAACGCGGCGCTGCTGCCACAGCGCCAGCGAGATGCCGAGCAGGACGACGGTGATGAAAGTCCACACGCTGCGGCTGATCGTCAGAAGGTGCCGGGGTACGCGCCACCGTCGAGCAGGATGTTCTGCCCCGTCAGGTAGCCAGCCTGCGCGCTGCACAGGAACGCGCAGACGTCACCGAACTCACCCGCGATGCCCAGCCGCTGTGCCGGGATCGCCTTGGCCCTCGTGGCCGTCAGCTCCTGCACGCTCTTGCCGGTCTTCTCGGCCGTGGCCTGCATCGTCTTGCGGATGCGGTCGGTATCGAAGAAGCCGGGCAGCAGGT
>JANOEG010000526.1:0-2591 GCA_031413095.1 Burkholderiales bacterium
CTGTGCGAAGCCATCCGTGCCGCCGACAGCGGGCTGCTCGAACAGAAGCAGGCCAAACTGGAAGAAGCGCTGAAGGAACGGTCGCGGTCGAGTTCGGGCGCAAGGTGCTCTATTCAACCGATCGGCCGTCGTTTGCCGAACTCGAGAGCCACGTCAAGGGCAAGAAGGCATGAGGTTCGCCGCCGGGCCGTCCCAAGGCGAACGCTCCCCCTCGGGGGGGCGACGCCGTACCCGGCGTCTTGGGGGCAAGTGATGGCGGGCGACGCCAAGAAGCTCCAACCGATCATCGTCAAGAAGATCAAGAAGGGTGGCCATGGCCACCATGGCGGCGCGTGGAAGATTGCCTATGCCGACTTCGTGACCGCGATGATGGCCTTTTTCCTGCTCATGTGGCTGCTCGGCAGTACGACCGAGGGCGACAAGAAGGGCATCGCCGACTACTTTCAGTCGCCGCTCAAAGTGGCGATGGCCGGCGGTTCGGGCTCGGGCGATTCGTCGCACGTCGTCAAGGGCGGTGGTCAGGATCTGACGCGAACGACGGGTCAGGTCAAGCGCGGCGAGGTCGAGGCCAAGCGCGACGCGGTCAACCTGCATGCATTGAAGCAAGAGCAGGTGCGCGCCGAGATCGCCCGGCTCGAAGACTTGAAGAAGAAGGTCGAGAGCAAGATTGCGGCGAGCGCGCGGCTGTCGCAGATGGCCACGCAGATCAAGCTCGACATGACGCGCGACGGCCTGCGCATCCAGATCGTCGACGAGCAGAACCGGCCGATGTTTGCCAGCGGCTCGGCGATGGTCCAGCCGCACATGCGCGACCTGCTGCACGAGATCGGCCAGGTGCTGACCGAAGTGCCGAACCGCCTGACGCTGGAAGGTCACACCGACTCGCAGGCCTTCATCGGCGGCGAGCGCGGCTACAGCAACTGGGAGCTCTCGTCCGATCGCGCCAACGCCTCGCGTCGCGAACTCGTGGCGTGCGGGCTGGCCGATGACCGCGTGCTGCGCGTTCAAGGCCTGGCGTCGAGCCAGCCGATCGACAGTGCCGATCCGCGGGCGGCGAGCAACCGGCGTATCAGCATCATTGTCATGAACCGTGAAGCGGAAGACCGCATGTTCCGCACCGCACCCGAAGTGGCCGAAGCGCTCGAGACGGAGCCGTCGGTGATCACGCCGGTGATGCCGATCGTGTCGCGCACTGAGAAACAAGCGCAGTAAACAGCCCTCTTATCGCGCTTAAGTTTTTGCGCGCGCCGGGCACCATGCCGGCATGGCCGAGAGCGCACAAGACAAACACCTACCCGCTTCACAGCGCAAGATCGAGAAAGCGCGTGAAGACGGCCAAGTTGCGCGCTCGCGCGATCTCGGGCACTTTGCCGCGGTGGCTGGCGGCGGTGCGCTGTTGGTGGCGCTCGCCCCAGCATCCACCGGCTGGTTGCGCGAGCTCGTCACGCGGGGCCTGACCTTCAACAACCGGAGCCTGGCCGGTACAGCGCCGATGGTGGAGCACCTCGGCGAGGCCACGCTGCGCATGATGGCCTTGGTGTTGCCGCTGGGGCTTTCGCTGGCCGCTGCAGCGCTGCTTGCCGGCGTACTGTCTGGCGGCTGGAACTGGACCCTGAAACCCATTGCGCCCAAGTTCGACAAGTTCAACCCGTTGACGGGTCTGGGCCGCGTCTTCTCCAAGCAGCAGCTCGGTGAGACGTTGAAAGCTTGCGCACTCGCGCTCGTGCTCGGCACTATCGGCGTGTTGTGGCTGCGCTCGCACGCGACCGAGTTTGCACAAACACTGGCGCTGCCGCTGCCGGCGGCGATCTCGCAAAGCGCGACGACGCTGCAAGCCGGCTTGCTGCTGCTCGTCATCGCCCTCGCGGCGTTTGCACTGATCGATGTGCCGCTGCAACGCAAGCGCCTGCTCGACCGCCTGAAGATGAGCCACCAGGAGATGAAGGAAGAGTGGAAGCAGCTCGAGGGCAACATGGAGGTCAAGAACAGGATGCGCGCGAAGATGCGTGAGATGGCGAATCGCCGCATGCTGGCTGCGGTGCCCAAGGCCGACATCGTCGTCATGAACCCGACGCACTATGCGGTGGCGCTGAAGTACGACGACAAGTCGATGGCCGCGCCGCGCGTGGTGGCCAAGGGCGCTGACCTGCTGGCGCTGAAGATCCGCGACATCGCCAAGGAATCGAAAGTGCCGGTGCTGCAGGCGCCGCCGCTGGCACGCGCGCTGTATGCCCATGCCGAGATCGACCGTGAAGTGCCGCAGGCGCTGTTCGCCGCCGTGGCGCAAGTGCTGGCCTGGGTTTATCAGTTGCGCGCCGCGATGGCAGGGCAAGGTGCGATGCCGGCCAAGATCGCAACGCTGCCGGTGCCTGACGAACTCGACCCGCACAACAAGAACGAGGGAGTTGAAGCATGAACTGGGTTCAACGCCTGAACGCGATATTCGGCCCGCAAGCCGGTGTCGTCAAAAACCTCGCCGCACCCATCTTCATCGTCACCGTGCTGGCGATGATGGTGCTGCCGATGCCGTCGCTGATGCTCGATGTCTTCCTGACGATCAACATCGCTGTCGCGCTGCTGGTGATGATGGT
>JANOEG010000527.1:0-1524 GCA_031413095.1 Burkholderiales bacterium
GGTCCGAATGTTACGTCCACTCGTTATTGCCCGGCGGATACGGCGACTTGCATCATTCAGGTTGCGGCGTTTAATGATTGTGAGATTGGGCCGCTGTCAGCGCCGATTGTTGTGACGCCGAATAGTTTCCCTGCGGCCGTCACGGGATTTGCCGCCAGTGAAAATCTTTGTGATCGCGTGCGGTTGACATGGACAGCATATAATCAGCCGGGCGTCACGCATTTGAAGATTCGCCGCGGCGGAGTTGCGATTGGCTTGACGTTGTCCGGGAATACTTCGTTTGAACAACTTGGCAATTGGCCTACGAGCGTCTATAGTATTGCCGCGCTGCGTGTTTGCGCCGCCGGGGATACGATTGAATCGCCGCTTGCATCGGACAATGGCCGCACGTCGCCGACGCCGGTTGGCGCGTGCTGGCGCAAGTTCGCCGCGCCGCCACGGCCAGCCACCCGCGCATCACGCCGCTGGCCATCGCGTTGGCCGACACCGACGCGCTCGCCGTCGCCGCACGCGGCGCTGCGGTTGTCGTGCATGCGATCAACCCACCCTACACGCGCTGGCCGCAGGAGTTGCTTCCGCTCGGCCGCCTCGGCATGGATTTGGCGCAGCGGCTCGGCGCCACGTTCATGCTGCCCGGCAACGTCTACAACTTCGGCCGCGCAATGCCGGCGCGGTTGGCGGAAGAAACGCTGCAATGCCTCGGCGCCGACAACACGCGCAAGGGCCGGCTGCGCGCCGAGCTCGAAGCCGAGATGGCGCAACGCGCAGTGCAGGGCCTGCGCAGCGTCGTCATCCGTGCCGGCGACTTCTACGGCTGCGGCGCTGGGGGCTGGTTCGACCTCGTGATTGCGAAGTCGCTGGCCGGCGGAAAGCTGGTTTATCCCGGCCCGCTCGACGTGGCGCACGCGTGGGCCTACGTGCCCGACCTCGCGCGCGCCTTCGTCGCCGTGGCTGCACGCGGCGTGCCGCCGGGCTCGACCAACCTGCACTTCGCCGGCCAAACGCTCACCGGCGCGCAGTTGCTGGCGCAGACCGAGCAGGCGGCCGCAGCGATCGGCGCGGCGCCGTCGCGCGGTTGGCAGCGTGGCCGCCTGCCGTGGCCGTTGATCCGCGCCGGCGGCCTGGTCGTGCCGATGTGGCGCGAGCTCGCCGAGATGCGCTACCTGTGGTCGCGACCGCATGCGCTCGACGGCACGCGTCTGCGTGCGCTCGTCGGCGACCAGCCGGCAACACCGATGAGCCAAAGCCTTGCGGCGTCGCTGCGCGTGCTCGGCTTCGGCCAAGACTGCGTGGTCGGAGCCGCCGATCTCTCTTCCACCACTGTCTGAAGGACATCGCCATGAGCATGTTGAGCATTGACGCCCCGACTCCCGCCACTCCGGCCGCGACACCCGCAACACACGGCAACCGCAGCCTCGGCCTGCTGCTGATCGCCGACGCTCTGCTGTCGTTTGCGCCCGTGGCGATCCTCGGCGCGGCCATCGGCTGGCCGGCATCCCTCGACAAGCCGGCCTCCGAGCAACT
>JANOEG010000528.1:0-1928 GCA_031413095.1 Burkholderiales bacterium
CCCTACATCCTGAGTGCGCAGGCCCTGACCGATGCGCTGGTGCTGACGATCGCCAAGGCCGCGGTGGTCGGCGAAGTCGAGCGCGACGCACGCTTTGCGCTGCGCATGCTGGCCGGCATCTCGCGCCGTCTGCATGGCCTCGTGCATGACGTCGAGGCGTATGCGCTGCACAGCGGCGTGCAGCGCGTGATCGGCTATCTCTTGCGCGACATCGCTCTCGATGCCGAGAGGCACAACGATCAACCGGTGACGGTGTCGCTGCCGGTCAGCAAGGCCACGATCGCGTCGCGCCTGTCGTTGACGCCGGAGTATTTTTCGCGCGTGTTGCACGAGCTTGAAGCGGCCGGGCTGGTGCGCATCGACAAGCGCGACATCCACATCCTCGACGCGCAGGCGCTGGCGACGTACCGGTCGCCGTGAGCCCGCTGCCGCGGGCGTCACGCACAATTCGCGCGTGGCCCGCAGCCTTGACCTCACCTGCCCTTGCCGTGCGCGCGAAGCCACGCCTGTGCGCTATGCGGACTGCTGCGGGCGTTGGCACGACGGGCTGCTGCGCGGCGAACACGCCCCGATGCCCGAGGCGTTGATGCGCTCGCGGTACAGCGCCTACGCTCTGCTCCAGGGCCGCGGCGCCTCCCCGCGGTCACTTCTCGAGTACCTGATGACGACCTGGCATCCGTCCACCGCGCCGGGCGACCTGGAACTGGGGCCGATGAGCTGGACCGGTCTGGACGTGCTGCACGAGAGCGCGAGCAGCGACGCTGGCGTGGTGGAGTTCGTGGCGCACCACAAGGTCAACGGCCGTGCGGGCACGCTGCACGAGCTGAGCCGCTTCGTGCGCGAAGGCGCCGCCTGGCTCTATGTGGACGGTGTGATCGCACCGGACGAAAGGGACTGACTGGAGTCGCACCATGAGCCCTCCCGCACCTCCGACATTCGATGCCTTCGTCCTCAGCCTCGATCAAGACGAGGTGCCACCGTTCGCCACGCCCATGTTGCGTTCGATCCGGCACGGGCTGCGCGGCGAGTGGGATGCCGCGCACGAACTGGCGCAGGCACGGGACGATGCCGTCGGCGCCTGGGTGCACGCCTGGCTGCATCGGATCGAAGGCGACCTCGGCAACGCCGACTACTGGTACCGACGCGCCCACAGGCCACCGCGCCGGGACGACACGCGCACGGAGGGGCTCACGATTGCGCGGGACTTGATCGAAGCGATTGGGCTTGCCTGAGTGACGTGGGTCCGCCCAGCGGCGGCTCTCGGCCAGCTGAAGTCCTTGGCCGAGGTGTCGGGCTTGCTACGCGATAGCAAACAGTCGCGCGCCCACCAGGGCTGGGTCGGTGGTTGCGCGCACCGCATCGAAGGCGGCTTGGGCCTCCGGGTGGCGTCGGCGCAGCAGGTTGAGCCATTGCTTCAAGCGACCAGCGCGGTGCTTTGGCTGCACCTGGGCGCTAACGTGTTGCCAGTACTGCGCTACCAGCGGCAACAGCGCATGCCAGCCCAGCGCCGGCGCGCATGGGCTGCGGATCGCGAGCGCGAGGCCAGGGTCGGCGACCATGCCGCGTCCGAGCATCAGGCCGTCGCAGCCCGAGGCCTCGCGGCAGCGACGCGCGTCGTCGACAGTCCAGATCTCGCCGTTGGCGATCACCGCGATCGGGACCGCCTCGCGGATCTCGGCAATGCGTTCCCAAAAGGCCGGCGGCCGGTAGCCGTGTAGCTTGGTGCGTGCATGCACGACCAATTCGCAGGCGCCGGCGGCCGCAATGGCGCGCGCGTTGTCGAGCATCAGCGACTCGTCGCGATGCCCCAGGCGCATCTTGGCCGACACCGGCAGCGAGGCCGGCACTGCGCGGCGCACCGCCGCGACGATCGCATGCACGAGATCAGGCTCGTCGAGCAGCACCGCGCCGCCGCGGTGCCGGTTGAC
>JANOEG010000529.1:0-4969 GCA_031413095.1 Burkholderiales bacterium
GCGTTGGATGCTGGATCGTGCAGCGCGGGTTCGACGGTCTCGGCAAGGAAGACTGGGACCGCCTCGCGGAAGCGCGGGTCCAGGTCGTGAGCGCGCGACGGATCTAGCCCGCTGGCTCGCGCTTCTATCAGTCGTCTGACGACTTCGTGCGCCCCACGACCGGGGTCTTCAGCGCCGCCCGCAAGAACTCTCGATTGAGCAGAGCGATGTTCTCCACCGAGATCCCCTTCGGACACGCGGCGCCGCACTCGAAGTGCTGCGCTCGTACCACCAGTTTGCAGCCCGTCTGGAGCTGGCGATTTCACAGCAGGCGCAGGCGCTGACAGTGTGCGAGCAGGCATTGGCCCGCGCCAACGACGTGCTGGCAGCGCACGAATTGCGTGTCGCTTCGGTGCGCAAGCTGATCGAGCGGCGGCGGCACGAACAGCGCCAAGGCCTCGATCAGCTCGAGCAGCGTGCCAACGATGAGCAGGCGCAGAGGATGAGCAAAACCGTACGCAACCCGTTTGCAGGAACCCAGCTATGAATGCGATGGCCGCTGCGTTGTCACCGATGACGCCCCCTCAACCCGGGCCGCAGAACGGCCGCGGCGACGAAGCACGCGGCGGTGAGTTCGCGCGTTGCCTGGGCCAGGCGTGTGAGGGCGAATCACCTGAACCGCCCGAACGATCCCGAGCGAGCGAAGCGCCGCAGCGGCCCTCCGCAAAAGCAGGCAGCGGGCGCGATGCCACGTCCTCGCGCAAAGCCGACGCCAGCACGGCCCAGGAAGCGCCGAGCGAAAAGAACAGCGCGGCCGACGCCGCCGCCGATTCAGAAAGCGCCGCGACAGAACCGGTCGAAGCGCTGCACGACGAAGCCGTGGCGCCCGACCTGGCTGCCTTGCTGCCGGGATGGTCGCCGCCGACGGTCGCTGTTGCCAGCACCACGTCGAACGCGGCCGCAGCGGCCGATGGCACCGACGTCCTGCAGGCGGCAGCGGCGGCGAGCGGCGCGACCCCCATCTCATCGACGCCGGCTGACTACGCCATCCCACGCGCGGCCGTGCCCCTCGAAACTCAGCCACTGCGCGGCGCGGCATCAACCACCGACAGCGCAGCGTCAACCGCTGCGCCATCGAGTGCGCAGCTACAAGCTGCGACCAGCGAGAAGAGAGACACAGCACACGACTCGCCAGCCGCGGGGACACCCGCCGCCGCAGGTCTGGCGTTCGCGGCCCAATCGACGACGGCGGCGACGGCAGCCAAGACCGCTGAGCCCACGCTGCCCACCGCAACGGTGCAGGCACCAATCGGCACGCCCACTTTCGCGCCCTCGTTGGCCACTCAGGTGCGCTGGTGGGCCACCGACGGCGTGCAGCAGGCGCAGCTCATGCTGAACCCGGCCGAGATGGGCCCGGTGGCGGTGAGGATCGTGCTCGACGGCCGCGAGGCGCGGATCGATTTCAGCGCTGACCTGGCGGCCACACGTGGCGCGATCGAGGCCGCGCTGCCGGCGCTTGCCGCGGCGCTCGACGACAGCGGCTTGAAGCTCTCTGGCGGCGGCGTCCATGACGGCTCAGCGCAGCGCCAGGCGGCATGGGGCGCGCAAGACGTGACACATCGCACGGTGGCGAACGCTTCGGCACGCGATGACGAGCGGAGCACCGACGCCGCGGCCACCCGCAACGGACCGGTCCGCGGCATGGTCGATCTGGTGGCGTGAGCGGCCGTACTCGCGTAAGCAGGGCCACAAAGCCCCCCCTTATCGGCGCTTGCGCATCGGCGCTGCCGCGAACAATCCGTCTTCATGAACCCGCTGTGCGCGCCCCGCACGGCTGAAACCGGAGCCCTGGAATGTCCGCCGCTGCTGCCACCGATGCCGTGCCCGTCACGCCCGCCAAGACTGGCAAGAAAAAGCTGATCATCATCATCGCCGCCGCGCTGGCCGTGCTGCTCGCCGGGGGCGGCGGTGCCGCGTTCTTCATGATGAAAAAGCGCGCCGCCGCAGCGGCCGCTGCCGCTGAAGAAGCCGGTGACACCGCGGGCGAGCAGCAAGAAGAGAAATCGGTCAAAGCCGACCTCAAGCACGCACCGACATTCGTACCGCTCGACCCGTTCACAGTGAACCTGGCCGACCGCGAGGCCGAGCGCTATGCGCAGGTTGGCATGACGCTGGAGCTGGCCGACGCCAAGGCGGGCGAACTGCTCAAGGCCTACATGCCGGCGATCCGCAACAACATCCTGCTCGTGCTGGCCGGCAAGACGGCGGGCCAGTTGATGGAGAACGAGGGCAAGATGAAGCTCGCTGGCGAAGTGCGGGCTGCAGCATTAAAGCCGCTGGGCTACACCGTGAAGGCCGAAGCTCCGGTTGCGAAGTCGAAGGCGGAAGCAGCCGATGAACCGCCGATTCGCGCCGTCCACTTCTCGAACTTCATCATTCAATAGAAATGATGACGGCGCGCGCGCAATGAACCAGCAGATTCTTTCGCAGGACGAAGTCGATGCGCTGCTGCAAGGCATCACCGGCGACGACCAGAAGCTCGAACCCGAGGCGGTCCAGCCAGGCGCCGTGCGTCCCTACGACCTGGCGACGCAGGAGCGCATCGTGCGCCCCCGCATGCCGACGCTGGAGGTGGTCAACGAGCGCTTCGCCCGCTTCCTGCGCAGCGGCATATTCGACCTGATCCGCAAGCATCCGGAAATCGCCATCGGCGCGATCAAGGTGCAGAAGTACAGCGCCTTCCTGCGCGAGATCGTCGTGCCGACCAACTTCAACATCGTCAGCATGCAGCCGCTGCACGGAGCCGGGCTGATCGTCTGCGACCCGAACCTGGTCTTCGCCGTCATCGACTCGCTGTTCGGCGGCGCCGGCAAGTACCACACTCGCATTGAAGGCCGCGAGTTCAGCGCCACCGAGCAGCGCGTGATCGCGCGTCTGATGGCCACCGTCTGCGCCGACTACAAGAAGGCTTGGGACGGCATCTACCCGCTTCAGCTCGACGTGCAGCGCACCGAAATGCAGCCGCAGTTCGTCACCATCGCGTCGCCCAGCGACATGGTGGTCACGACCTCGTTCACGCTCGAAGTGGGTGAGAGCTCGGGCGCCGTCCACTTCTGCTTCCCGTATTCAACGCTGGAGCCGATCCGCGACGTGCTCTACAGCACGCCGCAAGGCGATACCACCGAGCCCGATGCGCGCTGGGTCAAGCTGCTGAGCACGGAGATCCAGTCCGCCGAGGTCGAACTCGTCGCCGAACTGGCGACCACGCAGGCCACGGTGGAGCAGTTGCTGTCGTTCAAGCCGGGCGACTTCATCGAGCTCGACCTCGACCCGGCCATTCAGGCCAAGGTCGACGGCGTGCCGGTGCTCGACTGCCACTACGGCACTGCCAACAACCGCTACGCGATCAAGGTCGATCGATTGATTTCCAGCTCCGACCGGGGCTGGCTGGGAGAACAAGATGTCCGCTGAGCAAGCCGCACAGAACAAAGCCGACGACCCCGCAGCCGCCGACTGGGCGGCGGCAGTGGCCGACAATCAGGTGGGTGACACGCAGGTGGCGACGACCACCGTCGAGCAGGTGGCACCGGCGCAGTTTGCGAACTTTGCGGGCGGCGCCGCGGGCGCGCCGGGCGCCGGCAACGACATCGGCATGATCCTCGACATTCCGGTGCAACTGACCGTGGAGCTCGGACGCACGCGCATCCCGATCAAGAACATCCTGCAGCTCGCGCAAGGCTCGGTGGTCGAGCTCGAGACCCTTGCCGGCGAGCCGATGGACGTGCTCGTCAACGGCTACCTGATCGCGCAGGGCGAAGACGTCGTCGTCAACGACAAATTCGGCATTCGCCTGACCGACATCGTGACGCCGAGCGAGCGCGTGAAGCGTCTGTCGAAAGCCTGATCGGAATGACCGCAGGTTCTGCTTTCACCTCGCTGCTCTGGTTCATCGCCATCCTGGCATTGATCCCCGCGGCGCTCTGGCTTCTGAAGCGCACGCCCGCCGGTGGCGCGGCGGCGCAAGGCTCGATGCGCACGGTGGCAGTGCTGTCGCTGTCGCCGAGTCAGCGCCTCGTCACCGTCGAAGTCGGCCGCGGCGAGGCGCGGCGCTGGCTGGTGCTCGGTGTCACAGGCCAGCAGATCACGACGCTGCACGAGATGGCACCGCAAGAAGAAGCGCTTGCCGCTGCGCATGTCGTCACACCCTTTGCTCAACTGCTGGCACGCTTCAAAGGCAAGGACGGCCACGATGCGCGCTAGTGTTTGGGGACAAGCCCTCGCGCTGTCGGTGTTATCGGCCGTCTCTTCAGCGGCTTTAGCGCAGCAAGCCGGCCCCGGTCTGCCGCTCGTCGTCGCCCAAGGCGCGGCGGGCACCAGCTATTCGGTGCCGATCCAGACACTGCTGTTCTTCACCGCGCTGTCCTTCCTGCCGGCGGTGCTGCTGCTGATGACCGGCTTCACGCGCATCGTCATCGTGCTGTCGCTGCTGCGCCAAGCGCTCGGCACACAGGCCGCGCCGCCGAACCAGGTGATCGTCGGCTTGAGTCTGTTCCTGACCTTCTTCGTCATGTCGCCGACCTTCGACAAGGTCTACGACAACGCCTACAAGCCCTTCACCGAAAACCGCATCAACGCCGAAGAAGCGTTCAAGCGCGGCGAGATCCCGCTGCGCGAGTTCATGCTCAAGCAGACGCGCCAGGCCGACGTGATGCTGTTCGCTCGCCTGGCCAAGCTGCCGGCCGACACCAAGGCCGAAACCGTGCCGCTCAAGGTGCTCGTGCCGGCCTTCGTCACCAGCGAGCTGAAGAGCGCCTTCCAGATCGGTTTCATGATCTTCATTCCGTTTCTCATCATCGACATGGTCGTTGCCAGCGTCTTGATGTCGCTCGGCATGATGATAAACGGAATGAAGATCATGAAACCGATCTGGAAGGCGCTCTTCAGCTCGCTGGTGACGAAGGCCGGCACGAGCACCTTGAGCGGCACGGTT
>JANOEG010000530.1:0-6180 GCA_031413095.1 Burkholderiales bacterium
CAGCCGCGTCTTCGCGAAGCCCGGCACGGGCGCTTTGGCCATGACGACCAGGTGCGTGCGGCTTGTCATTGGTAGGCAGCGGCCAAGCGGTCGGGGCTGACGCCGCGCCAGTAGAGCCAGCGCAGGCGCCACATCAGCACGATGGTGCGCCAAGCGCCGCGCTCGTCCCAGCGGCGGCCCGACGTCACCACCTGGGCGTGCAAGCACGCAGGGGCGCCCGCGTGGCGGCGCAGGCGTTTGGTGATCTCGATGTCTTCCATCAGCGGCTGATCGGGAAAGCCGCCGACCGCATCGAAGGCCTCGCGGCGCATGAACAGCGCCTGGTCGCCGGTGGCGATGCCGGTGAGGCGCGAGCGCGCATTCATGAACGCGGCGACGATGGGCAGCCAGCGTGAGCGGCCGGCGATGCGCACGTCGAAGCGGCCCCAGCTGTGGTGCACGAGGGCGTCACCGATGAGCGCGAGCGCATCGGGCGGCAGCGTGGTGTCGGCATGCAGGAACAGCAGCGTGTCGCTAGTGGCTGCTCGCGCGCCGGCGTTCATCTGCTGCGCGCGGCCGCGCGGCGAGCTGATCACCGCGTCGGCAGCGCCTTTGCAGCGCGCCACGGTGCCGTCGCGGCTGCCGCCATCGACGACGATGATTTGCGCGCCCTGCGCACGCAGGGAACCCAGCGCGGCCAGCGAGCCGGCGATGCGCGCCGCCTCGTCGAGCACGGGCATGACGATCGACAGGCGCATTGGTGGTGACGAAGCACTCATCGCGCGATGGTGCCATGCCGCGCGTGTTCCTACCGACGCAAGACCTGCATCCACTCGCGCTGCGGGGCCGTCAACGCGGTGTCCGGTGTCAGCACTGCCGTCGCGAGTGCGGTGCGAATCTCCGGCTCCGGCGTCGGCAGGGGCTGCGACAGAAAGTGATCGAGCAGGTGGCGCGCCTTGACGAGGCTCTTGCCGTAGAGCGCGAAGATGCCGGTGGCGCTGACGTGACGCGCCGGATCGTCCATCCAGCAGTCGTAGTCGGTGACGATGCCGACGGTGGCGTAGGCGAGTTGCGCCTCGCGGGCGAGAAAGACCTCGGGCACATTGGTCATGCCGACCAGATGGCAGCCCGCGTTGCGCAGGAAGTGGCTCTCGGCGTGCGTGCCCAGGCGCGGGCCTTCGACACAGGCGTAGGTCAGTCCGCCGTGCAGCGTGAGGTTGGTGGCTTGTGCCGAGGCAAGCAAGGCGCTGGCCATCGCGCCGCTCACCGGGTGCGCGGTGGAGACATGCGCGGCCACGCCGCCGCCGAAGAACGTGCGCTCACGCGTGCCCCGTGTCCAGTCGAAGTACTGCTCGGGCACGGCGAGGTCGCCTGGCGCCACTTCTTCGGCCAGGCTGCCGACGGCCGAGAAGCCAAGCAGCATCGTCGCCCCGGCGCGCTTCAACGCAAAGATGTTGGCGCGGTAGTTCACTTCATGCGGCAGCAGGCGGTGGCCCGCGCCGTGACGCGACAGGAACAGCAGCGTCTTGTCGCCGATGCGCCCGCGCAGCACCTCGCCCGAGGGCTTGCCAAAGGGCGTGTCGCCACCGAGGCGTTGTTCGATGTCGAGCCCGGCGAGTTCGTACAGGCCGGTGCCGCCGATGATGGCCAGCATGTCAGCGGCTCCCTAGCAGCAACCGCCGCCGTCGTAGAAGTAGGTCGATGGCGAGACGTGCAGATCGTCTCGGCGCAGCGCCAGCAGCGCGCCCGCCGTTTTGTCGCACACCGCCAGCGGCTGGTTGGGCACCAGCGTGTGGCCCTTGCCGTCGTCGAAGAGTTCGTTGTTGCCAAAGTAGATGGCGCTGCGGCCGGTGAAGACGCAGGGGCCATCGGCGGGCATCGGGTCCTTGATGGCGCAGATCTCGACGCTGTCGATGTGAATCAGGCAATCCGTTGCGTAGTGGTTCGGCGAGAGCACGCGGTACGGCCGCTTGGCGCGCACTTCGATCGTGCCGAAGCCGCAGTCGGTGAGGCGGCGGATGTAGTCGTTCAACGGAATCGCACCCGACAGGCACAGCGCACGCAGCCGCTCGTCGTCTTGCAGCGCTTGCGGCATCGCCTGGTCGCAGACCGGGTCCGACAGGATCAGGCGGCCGCGCGGCTTCAACACGCGGTGCATCTCGGCGAGTGCCTGCTTCAAGTCGTCGTCGCGGAAGATGTTGAACAGGCAGTTCTGCGCGGCAACGTCGATGCTGTTGCTGTCGATCGGCAGCGCCAGTGCATCGCCGCGCCGCAGATCGACAAAGCTGTTGTCGAACCACGCATTGCTCTTCTGCGCTTCATGCAGATTGGCCTGGCAGGCGGCGAGCATTTCATCGACGACATCCAGGCCGACGATGGCGCCGGCGCGGCGGCTGAAGTAGCTGAACTGCAGCAGCTCCATGCCGCCACCGACGCCGACATAAAGAATGCTCGGCTCGCCGACGAGGTCACGCGGGTGCACCGTGCTGCCGCAGCCGTAGTTCATGGCCAGCATGCGCAGCGGGATCGTCAGCCCCGGCAAGCGCCAGACCGGCGTCGTCGTGCAGCACAGGCCCACGTCGGGCGTCAGCGCCGCTTCCTTGTAGACGTTGCGCGTCGTGTGCAGATAAGTCTGTTCAGCGTGGTCGGTCATGGAGGGTCCGAGTGGTTCAAGCTTGAATGAGTTCCCAGGCCAGCGCTGCGATCGCCGCGGCGATCGGCAAGGTGAGCAGCCAGGACAGGACGATGTTGCGCAGCACGCCGGTGTTCACGGAGCCGTTGACGACGCCGACGCCGCTGATCGCGCCCACCGAGACATGCGTCGTTGATACCGGCAGGCCGAAGCGGCTGGCGGCGATCACCAGCATGCCGGTGACGAGGTTGGCCGTGAAGGCCTGACCGTCGCTCATCGACGCGATCTTGCGGCTCATCGTGTGCGCCACCTTGCGCGCGTTGAGCAGGCCGCCCGCGGCCATGGCCAGCGCCACGGCGAGCATGCCCAGGAGGATGTCGAGCGCCTGCACGACGACCATCAGGGCGACGATCTTCGGCGTGTCGTTCAGGCCGCGCGCGAAGCTGAGCACCGCGGCGCTGACGAAGTGCGCCGCGGTCAGCAGGCGCTGCACCGACACGCCCCAGATGCGGCCAGGGTAGCGCGCAGCGCAGTCGGCGTTGCTGCCGGTGGACACGGTCACGCGCACGGCCGGCGACGACGAGACACCGGCGAACGCCATCGCCGGGATGGGCAACAACACGCGTTCTTCGCCGACGCACAAACAGCTTTGCTCGCGCGCGCGGCGTTTCGCCGAGAAGCGGCGCAGCAGGCGGTAGCTGATGACCGTCAGCGTCAGCGCGACCAGCGGCGACAGCAAGAGTGGCAGGAAGAACGCGCCGCCGAGCACGCCGAGGTTGAGCTCGCGGCCGGCCGCCATCGCACCGGCGCCGACCAGTGCGCCGGTGAGGCTGTGCGTGGTGGAGATCGGAAACGCCAGCAGCGTTGCCAGGATGACGGTGCAGCCGGCGCCGATGGCGACGGCCAGCAGGAAGTGCGGCGATGCGGCAATGGCGTTGGGCACCAGCCCTTTGCCGGAAAACATGCGCACCAGCTCCGCCGCAAGAAACACCGACGACACGCTGCCGGCCAGGGTGCTGGCCGTCGCCAGCGTGATCGCCTGTTTGTAGGTGGCCACGCCGCTGCCGTACAACGTGGCCACACCCTTGAAGTTGTCATTCGCACCGTTGGCGTAGGCCACGAACAGCGTCGCGGCGAAGATCAACACCAGCAACATCATGCGGCAGAGGACGTTGCTTCGAGCGCGCCGCCGCAACTGCTGCCCTGGCCGGCGGTGCAGCCGTAGCAGTGGTCGGCGACGCGGATCGATTCGCCTGCCGCATCGTGTTGCAGCAGATCGCGCAGGTGCGCTCGGCCGCTGCCGTTGATGCGCGCGCGCAAGCCGAGCATCTGGTTGAAGTCGCAGTCGTACAGCTCGCCTTGCCAATCGACGCTGAGCATCGAGTTGCACATCACGGTGGGCAGGTTGTCCGCACGGTAGGCCGACTTGAG
The DNA here is from genome assembly GCA_031413095.1 of Burkholderiales bacterium. Lineage (GTDB taxonomy): Bacteria > Pseudomonadota > Gammaproteobacteria > Burkholderiales > Burkholderiaceae_C > CADEEN01. The sequence continues at coordinate 4,043 of JANOEG010000530.1, forward strand.
CAGCGCCATGTAGCTCTCGAAGCCGCCTTTGGAAACGAGGGTGCTGCCGAAGCGCTGGATCGGCATGTTGGTCAACGCGAAGAGATGGTTGAAGCGGATGCCGAAATGTTTTTCAAGCTCGCGCTGGTAGTCGGCTTCGAGCGCCTGCTGCGGCGGCGGCAGCGAAGGACCTTGCGGGTTGTAGACCAGGTTCAGCACCAGACTTGAATCTGCATCGCCGTAGCCCAGCGCGTTGAGCGCGCGCAGCCCGGCGATGCTGCGCTCGAAGACGCCGTCACCGCGCTGCCGGTCGACATTGGCCACCGAATAACACGGCAGCGAGGCCACGACTTCGACGCCTTGCGCCGCCAGAAATTCGGCCAGGCCGTCCTGGCCAGGTTCCGACAGGATAGTCAGATTGCAGCGGTCGATCACCTTCACGCCCAGCTCGCGCGCGGACTGCACCAGGCGCTTGAAGTGCGTGTTGAGCTCGGGCGCGCCGCCGGTGAGGTCGAGCGTCTGAATGCGGCGCGCGCGCAGCACGTCGATCACCAGGTCGATCGTCGGCGCCTCCATCATCTCGGTGCGATTCGGCCCGGCGTTGACGTGGCAATGCAGGCAACTCTGGTTGCAGCGGTAGCCGAGGTTGACTTGCAGTGTGTCCAGACGCGCGCGGCGCAGCGGCGGGAAATCGGTCTTGACGAGCAGGGGCAAGGTGGGGTGCATGCGGTGCGGCGCGAGCCAGTGCGACAACGATCTCGATTGAAGACGGCGTGGCGGCCGATGTCTTCACGGAACCATAACATTCGACAGCGCGGGCGCGGGTGAGCGCGGCTGCGCCTGCTGGATGCGCCATGCGGCGAACAACACCGCCCCCTGCGCCAACGCCAGCGGCCACGGCACGGCGAACGGCGGCAGATCGGACAGTGACGCGAGCACACTGCTGTTGAGATAGGACAGCACGCTCACCGCGCCGATCGCCACGGCGCTGGCACGCCGCATGAAGACCGCCAGCGCCAGTGCCCACAGCCAGTACCACGGGTTGACAACCGGCGACAGCAGCAGCAACAGCACGAGCGCTGCATGCAGCGGTGGCGCGCGCGGCGCACGCTGCATGCGCCAGCGCCAGGTGAGGACCGCAACGCCGGCGACGATCAGCAACGCCGCCACGGGCCGCGCCGCCGCGGCGGGCAACACGGCCTCGATCACACGGTAGAGCAGCGGGTTGAAGCGCCACTGCGCGCTGAACACGGCCAGCGCCGCCGCATCGCTGCCGCCGCCCGCGTAGAACGGCAGGTAGAGCAGCGCCAGCGTGGCCGTGCACGCAGCGCCAACGCTGAGCGCCCAGCGCAACGCATCGCGCGGTTCACGGTCGCTGCGCTGCGTCGCAGGGGCCCACAGCAGCAGCGGCAACGCCACCAGCGCCGCGACCTTGGCACCCACCGCCACGCCGAGCAGCACGCCGACCATCACCGCGCGCTGTCGCTGTCGTGCGATGAGCGTCAGCAGCAGCAGCAGGGCGACGAGCGCGTCGGGGTGGGCGCTGGCCATCGCTTCTTTCAACACCAGCGGGTGCAGCGCGTAGGCGAGCAGCCAGCGCGCGCCGACACCGTGGCGCGCCAGCAGCCCGACGATCGCCATGTCGGCAGCGACGAGCAGCGCCTTCAAGGGCCACAGTTCTGCCGGGGCGATGGCGTAGCCGAGCGCAAACAGCGCCTGCAACACCGGCCCGTAGATCGTCGGGAGGTCCGGGTGGTTGATCGCGCCGAGGATGTCTTGCCAGTGCTGCGGCAGGCTGCTGTCGCCGAACCACGCCGAGGGCGCGAGCGCGTACGGGTCGAGCGCGGTCGCGGTGCGCCAACCGTCCCAAAGGTAGCGATGGTGGTCGTCTTCGAGCAGCGGCGACGCGCAGGCGGCGATGATCCGCAGCAGCAAGGCCAGCGCCAGGATTGACGGCACGCGCACGCGGTCGAAGCGCGCGTCGAGCGCCAGCCACAGCAAGGCGGCGCTGCCGATGGCGGCGCCGCCGAGTACGGCAATCAGTTGCCGCGCAGCGCTGCTGTCTGACGTGCTGCCCCAGACGAGCAGCAGTGCGTTGGCCACGCCGAGCGTGGCCAACCCAGCGAACGCGCGCGCGTCAGAAGCCGATGGTGTTGGCA
>JANOEG010000531.1:0-1525 GCA_031413095.1 Burkholderiales bacterium
GCTTGAATGTGGTCGCGCGAACCGAGCACGTCATCATCGGGCTGGTTCCAGGCCAGGCCGAAGGTGAAGTTGCCCCAGTTGTAAGAGCCGGCAGCCGAAAAGCCGGTGCGCTTGCCGAAGGCCTGCCCGATCACACGATCTTCATGCAGATGGAGGGCACGGGCGGACAGAGCTTTGGTGCTTTCCTCGCCGCCGGCATCACGCAGTACCTGATCGGCGACGCCAACGACTACACCGGCAAGGGCCTGTCGGGCGGGCGCATCGTCGTGCGGCCGAGCATCGACTTCCGTGGCGACGCCACGAGCAACATCATCATCGGCAACACCGCGCTCTACGGCGCGACGAGTGGTGAAGCCTTCTTCCGCGGCGTGGCCGGCGAACGTTTCGCGGTGCGCTTGTCAGGCGCGTCGGCGGTCGTCGAAGGCACTGGCGACCATGGCTGCGAGTACATGACCGGCGGCACCGTTGTCGTGCTCGGCAAGACCGGGCGCAACTTCGCTGCGGGCATGAGCGGCGGCGTGGCCTTCGTGTACGACGAAGACGGCCACTTCGCCAAGCGCTGCAACACCAGCATGGTGGCGCTCGACAAGGTGCTGCCGCGCGAGCAGCAAGACGCGGCCACGTTCCACAAAGCTCAGGCCGACGAGGCGTGGCTGAAAAAGTTGATCGACGACCACCACCGCTGGACCGGCTCGCTGCGTGCACGCCACATCCTCGATCACTGGACCGAGTCGCGCGCCAAGTTCGTCAAGGTCTTCCCGCATGAGTACGCGCGTGCGTTGAAGCAGATGAACGCAACGGTCGCTGCTGATGCCGCCGTCAGCAAGGCGAAGTCGAAGTCCACCACCGTCCCCGCCAAATAAGCAGAGCAAGCGTCATGGGCAAAGTCACCGGATTCCTCGAATACGAACGCCTCGAAGAAGGTTACGAACCCGTGCCGAAGCGGGTGAAGAACTGGAAAGAGTTCGTCATTGGTTTGAACGAAGAACAGTCCAAGCAGCAAGGTGCGCGCTGCATGGACTGCGGCACGCCGTTCTGCAACAGCGGCTGCCCTGTCAACAACATCATTCCGGATTTCAACGACCTGGTGTTCCGCGGTGATTGGCAAAACGCCATCACGGTGCTGCACCAGACCAACAACTTCCCCGAGTTCACCGGCCGCGTCTGCCCGGCGCCGTGCGAAGCGGCATGCACGCTCAACGTCAACGACGATCCGGTTGGCATCAAGTCGATCGAGCACGCGATCATCGACCGCGCCTGGGCCGAAGGATGGGTCAAACCGCTGCCACCGAAGGTCAAGACCGGCAAGAAGGTCGCCGTCGTTGGCTCCGGCCCGGCGGGGCTGGCCGCTGCACAGCAGCTTGCGCGCGCCGGACACGACGTTACGCTGTTCGAAAAGAACAGTCGCATTGGCGGTCTGCTGCGCTACGGCATCCCCGACTTCAAGATGGAGAAGACGCACATCGACCGCCGCGTCGCGCAGATGCAGGCCGAGGGTGTGGTCTTCCGCACCGGTGTGCTCGTC
>JANOEG010000532.1:0-2398 GCA_031413095.1 Burkholderiales bacterium
TCATTCAAGCCCCCTGCGGCGCTAGCTGGCCACCACTGACCCCGCGCTCGGCCGGTGCAGGGACAGCCACGTCGCGCGACACCGACGCTCGCTCGCTTTGAATCCGCTCGGCTAGGAAGAACGCGCGCTCGGCGCTGCCCAGCAAAGCCAGCAATGCGCCGCGGTCCTCGGCCGGCAGCGTGGTGCTGGCAACGATGCTCTGCCGCATCGTCTGGATCGGCTGCATCGCCGCCGCGTTGTTGCCGTGCGGCGCCGCGTGGTCCAGCCGTTCGGCAACGGCCCGTTCGACCAACTCGACGATGACTTCGACCTTGTTCAGCGCCTCGACGCCGAACGGATGACGCTCGGCCCGGCGTGCGATCTGATAGATCGTCTCACCGAGGCTGGCGCAGAAGTCTTCTTCTTCGATCAAGCTGGCGACCAGATCGGCCTGCTGTGGCGACAGGCCGGGCTGGAAGACGGTGGAGGTGAAGTTGCGGATCTCGCGGTTGAGCGAATCGAGCGAGGCCTGGTGGTCGTGCACGCTTTTGAACTTCACGTCTTCGCCCTTAGCCGCACGCAACATCAAGCGCGAGGCGTCGAGATAGCGCTGCATCTCCTGCTTCACGGCCGGTACCGCGGTGTGCAGTTTGCCGGCCAGCGCGGGCACGAGGTGGCGCGGTAAAGCGTAGTCTTCTTCGTCGTCCGTCACCTTGGCTCCGACGCGCGACAGCACGCGCTCGAAGACGCCGATAAAGGGGAACAGCACAATCGTGTTGAAGATGTTGAAGGCGGTCGAGTAGATGCCCACCGCTACCGGCACCAGCGGGAAGGTTTCCTTGCCATTGGTGATGACAGCCTTGCCCGGATCGCCGCCGAAGTAGCCCATGATCCAGACCAGAAGATCCATCGACACGTAGAACAGCGGCAGCATCATTGCCACGCCGATGAAGTTGAACGAGATGTGCGCGTAGGCGGCGCGCTTGGCGTTCTTTGTCAGGTTGAGCGACGCCATCCACGAGGTGATGGTGGTGCCCAGATCGGCGCCGAGCGAGAACGCCACCGCGGTCTGCCAGTCGAGCACGCCGGCCGCGCCGAGGCCCATGACGATGCCGATGGTGGCTGACGACGAATGGATCAGCGCGGTGATGAAGGCTGCGGTCAGCACGCACGCGATCAAGCCGCCGAAGGTCTGCGCATTGAGCGTCGAGATGACAGACATCACTTCCGGCATTGCGCGCAGCGGTTTCAGGCCGCCGGTCATCAGGTTCAGGCCGTAGAAGATCAGCGAGAAGCCCATCATCGCCAGCGCGACGTTCTTGGTCTTCTCGGTCTTGCCGAAGACGTAGACCAGCGCGAACGTGCCGGCCAGCACCAGGCCGAGCGGGCCGAGCGGCAAGGCAATCAAGCCGTTGCCGAGCGTCGTGCCGATGTTCGCACCCATGATGACGCTGATGGCTGGCCGCAGCGCGATCACACCGGCGTTGACGAGACCGACGACCATCACCGTCATCGCCGTGCTCGACTGCAAGACGCCAGTGATCAATGTGCCGGCGAAGAGGCCTTTGATGGGCGTGCCGGCGATCTTGGCCAGCAAGGCGCGCATCTTGTGGGCTGCAAGATTGCTGATGCCATTGGACATGAACTCCAAGCCGAGCATGAACAGGCCCAAGCCGCCGATGACGGGGACCAGGATTTCCTTGAAAAGATCGACTTGCATTGGATGCGTCCTTGCGTGTTGTTTGTTGTTGCGGTTGTCGTCACGGCCGGCGGCGACTCCCTGCCCCGAGGAACACCGTAACGACGGTGTGTGTCAGATCGGTGACATAGCTCTGGCGGGTCAGCTCGGGTCTTCCCGGTGCAGGTCATGCACCGAGACGCCGACGCTCGCTGCGGGCGGTTCCAACCACTCCCGGTGGCGCAACGTGCGCATCGTGTCGTCGTATCCCGACTGGCGGTGCTCTCGCATCGAGGTGCCGGAGAACTCGTAGTCCTTGCTGTCGCCGTGATAGGCCTTGGATTGAAAAATCAGATGGATGATGTTGACGACGCCGGCATCCGAGTAGTCGTCGATTAGCTCCTTCTCGCCCGGCCGCAGCTTGGCGGCTGGCACGCGTTGCAAGGCGTCGAGCAGCTTCATGCGCAGATCGAAGACGCGGCGAAACGAATCGGTGGACTGGCGGGTGCGGCTCGAATAGCTGATGTCTTTGAGCCGCGTGGACACCTGCGCCATCTCGCCCGGGATGTCGCCGCGCGCGCTGAACAGGTCGACCTGAAAGACCAACGAGCTCTGGTCCTCTTCCTGGTCGAGCAGGTACTGAAGCGGCGTGTTGGAGACGATGCCGCCGTCCCAGTAGAACTCACCGTCGATGCGCACCATCGGCAGCGCTGGCGGCAGCGCGCCGCTGGCGATGATGTG
>JANOEG010000533.1:0-8262 GCA_031413095.1 Burkholderiales bacterium
ACCAAGTTCGGCGAGATGGAGTCCAAGGACACGTTGAAGCGCCGCATCGACGAGGCAGCGAAGTACGCGCCGCTGGATCAGCTCGCGCTATCACCGCAGTGCGGCTTCTCGAGCACGGTGCACGGCAACAACATCGCCGTCGAAGCGCAACGCGCCAAATTGCGATTGGTGATCGAAACGGCAGCCGAAGTCTGGGGCTGAACTCACTCACCAAAACGCCAGGCAGCGCATCAAATGAAAAAGGGCCTGCGCATGGCGCAGGCCCTTCGAATTTTGGCGGAGCGGACGGGACTCGAACCCGCGACCCCCGGCGTGACAGGCTGGTGCACCAAGTGATGCATCGATGATGGGGTTGCGGGCCAAGTGCAACTCCAAAGTTCCGCATATTTCAGCCGTGCCCGCAGGGCCCGACCCGTCACGGTCTCAGCGACCGAGTAGTCGCAGCACATGCTTACGAGAACGCGATCTCCGATCGCGAATCGCTAAGTCATTTCTAGGATCGAGCTGACTAGCCTTCTCTGTGTCGACACGTCATCCGACGCGCCGCGCCACCGGAAGGAACTCGATGCCGCTCAATCCGCTCTCCCGCCGCCATCTCATCCGCGGCGCCCTCACGGCGCTCGCGTCGCTTGTACTCGCCGCGTCCGATCACGCGTTCGCGACGATCACCCCGAACCTGCTTCGAAGGATCACGCCATGAACCGCCCGCACTTCTTTCGCATTGCCACCCTCCTTGCCGCCACCGCCGGGCTGGCGGCCTGCGCTGGCACGCCGACCGTCAAGGCGCCGCAGGTGGATCGCTCTGCCAGCACCCAGGCTCTGAAGAAGCTGCCGCGGAAGGCTGGCGAGCTCGTCACAGTCTCGATCTATGAGTTTCGCTCCAGCGTCGGCGAGATCCCGGCGCGCGGCAGCACCGACATGTTCAAGACGGCGCTCGTTCAAAGCGGCCAGTTCCGCGTCGTCGAGCGGGCGCGGCTCAACGAGGGCGTGATCCGCGAGAAGCAACTCAACGCCGCGGGACTGTCAACCGGCAAGGCCGGCGCCGAGCAGCTCACGGGCGCCCGCTATATCTTTGAAGGCTCGATCACCGAGGCCAACGCCAGCCAGACGCAGCGCAGCGGCGGCTTCTCGGTCGCCGGCATGGATCTGAGCGGCAGCACCAACACGGACGTGATCGGTATCGACGTGCGCATCCTCGACGTCGCCACCGGCGACGTGCTCGACGTCGTCACGGTGCGCAAGTCCGTGGCCAGCGACGCTGTCGGCGTCAGTGGCATCGGCAACCTGATCGGCACGATGCTGACGCGAAAAGGCAGGAACACGGCCTACGTGCCGGACGTGCAGGTGCAACAGCAGCGCAAGGAAAGCCTCGACACCGCATTGCGTGCCGCCATCGACCAGGCAGTGATCGAGCTGGCGGGCCGTTTCCCAAGCCTCAGCGCGGCGCGCTGAGCGCGCGTCCACCTACCCATTCACCCAGGAGAATTCCATGAAGACCCGAACCTCGTTTCGCCTTGTGCAGCTGTGCGCTGCAGTCTCTTTCATCGGCTGCAGCGCCGCCCACGCCGGCGTCGGCATTCGCGTGCTTGCGCAGGACTGGAACCCGGCGCAGCCGGCACAACAATCGACGCGCCGTCTTGTCGACGAGCCAGGCGCCGTCAGCGATGCGCTGCAACGTGCCTTGGCCGAAGCGCGCCCGCGCATCTGCACCGCCCTGCGCGACCGGATGGGCTTGGGTGGCGCCGCAGGCGGCTTCACGCTGCGCAACATCGACTGCGTGCTCGACGCCACGCCCGAGTTCAGCGTCGCCTCGAATGGCCCGAACGGTCTGACGGCTCAGCTCCGGTTCGGCGGCTACCTGGCGGCGACGTCGACGACGCCCGATCACATCGACAGGGCCTTCGACCCGCGCTTCTCGATCAACGTGAAGATGAATCTCGCCCTGAAGATTTCGGTGCAACCGAATCCGGCGCAAACGCTGCGGATCGACGCCGCGGGGTTCACCCTTTCCGAAGCCAAGATCGACTCTCACAACCTGACTGGCGACATGCTCAAGTTCGTGGCCGGCGATCTGGCTGCCTTCTTCACCGGAAAGGATTACAAGCAGCTCGCGGAGAAGGCGGTCAACGGCGTCGCCGCAGATTTCGCGAAGCCGTTCAACAACGCGTTCGCTTCGGTCAACGATCGCCTGCGTCCGCCGCCCGGCCTGGTGCGCGTCGGTCTCTGGGCCCGGCCCGACCTCATCGCCGTCGCCTTCGGGCCGCAGCCGATCACGCCGCCGACCGGCGGCAGCCTGAGCGGCGTATTCCGCTGGGATGGCGGCCAGCCGGGTCGGTGCGAGGGTCTGTCGATCGCAGCGTCGGTGCAGACCGGCCCGGCGCCGCCGACCGGTGCCGACGGTCGCTTCGATGTCGCTGACGCGCCGCGCAAGAGCGTCGGCGAATTCCGCCTCGAGGGCAGCGGGCCGGCAGGCGAGTGCCGCTACCGGATCACCGGCTTGGCGCCGGCTTGGCAGAACGACCTGGCGCCGAAAGGCAGGACCGACATCGCCGAGGTGACGGCCACGCGCAACGGGCCGAAGCGCTTGCGCGTGACGCTGCGGGGCGATGGCTGGAACGGCACCCGTGTCACGCCGCAGCCGGTGGCCCAAGCCAACTACGTGATCACGATCGCGCCTTTCTCCGGCGTGACGGTCGACCCGGAGATCGCGGCCAACCGGACCGTGCCGCGGGTGATCGGCCGCGGGCCGAGTCCGAGCGATCGGGTCGGCGCGCAATCGCCGGTTTCGGTCGTCACGCTGCCGACCTCGACCGGTAGCGTCGCGGCCGCGGCCGCGACGCCGGCGCCCCTCGGTACCCAGACGAAATCCTGGAGCAGCGCTGCCACCACCGCACCGACGCGCACTCCCGCAGTCGCCGCAGGCAGCTCCTTCGCGGCCCCCGAGGCGACGCGGTCGGCTCCGCTGGCCGGCTCGATCCGAGCCCAGCAGGGTGTCGCCAACCGACTCAACCCGCAGCCGCTGCCACCAGAGCCGCCGCCGGAGCGCGCCGCGCCAGCGTTCCGTCAATGAGTGCGAAGCATCAAAGGAAACACCATGAACAACCCGAACTCCCGCCGCGTTTTCTTCGCGCTGACCTGGGCCTGCATCTGCACGCTGTCGGCTTGCTCGAAAACCGCGTCGACGCCGGTGCCGAACAGCGCACCGACTGGTGGCGCCGTCGATGCTGCAGCACCAGGCGCACCGAGCAGCGCCCTGGCCGCAAAGCTGTGCGCCGTCCTTCGCAGCAAGACGCCGGAGCTGAAGGGCATGCCGGAGGTCGGCGCCCGGGCCCAGCTCGTCATGGCCATCGGCACGGCGTTCGATGCCGATGCCAAGTCCCTCGCCACCGTCTCTTCCGACATCGACGCCATTGCCTCGACGGGTTGCCCCGAAGTGCGCGCTCCGCTGCTGGCAGCGACACGCGCCGCGACGCTCCAGGAGGCGGTGCGCTGAGACCGCTCGCCGCCCACTTTTCAACCGAAGCGGCCGAAGCGGTCCGCACATCAAGGAGTCATCACATGAAGACCTTTCATCTCGTCGCCACGCTGGCGGCCATCGCAGTGGCGTTCACTGCTGCAACGACCACGCATGCGCTCGAACAGGCGGACCCGCCGCTGATCCGCGATTCCGGTGGCACGGGTGCGGGTGACCCGAGCCTCGGCGGCACGCGCATGCCGCCGGGCGGCGACAAGGCCGGCGTTGCCGCCGCCGAGCGGGCAGAGAAGATCGCCGATCGAAAGGCAAAAGAGGCCGAGAAAAAGAAGCAAGAGGAGCGCCGGAGGCAGGCGGAGGCCGACGCGGCGGCCGCAGGGAAGAACAACGAGATGAAGCGCGCCCTGTCGTCGCCCGGCCTGCTGCGCCAGCAAGTCAACGCCGCTCCGCAGGTCGCGCGCATCGCCTCGGCACCGGCGCTGACCTCGACGACCGCCGTGAGCCGGCGGACTCCGCTGGCGCCTTCTGCGTTGGCGCGATGATCGTCGTCGTCGTTGCTGCGGTCGCCAGCGGCACGCTGATGTCGCTGGCCTTCCCGTCGGCCGACCTCGGCTGGCTGGCGTGGGTGGCACTCGTGCCCCTGCTGCTGGCGCTGCGCGGTGCATCGATCGGGCGGGCCGCGGCGGCCGGGCTGCTGTTCGGCGGCGTGGCCGGCTTCGGCATCTACGGCTGGCTGTTCGCGCTGCCGCACTTCGGCCTGCTCCACTTCGCGGCGCTGGCGCTGTACACGTCGCTCTATCCGGCCTGCTGGTGCGCCGGCGTCGCGCTGCTGTGGTCGCGTCGCGGCAGCGGGCCGCTCGTCGTCGTCACGGCGCCGGCGCTCTGGGTCAGCCTCGACCTGCTGCGCAGCCACGCCGGCTTTTTGGCCTTGCCCTGGGCGACGCTCGGCCAGAGTCAGCACGCCGACCTCGCCGTGCTGCAGGTCGCAGCGCTCGGCGGCGAGGCCGCGGTGACTTTTCTCGTGGTGATGGCCAACGTCGCCATCGCCCAGTGGCTCGCGGACCGCTCGACACGCAGCGCCCGGGCCGGGCTGGCTGCGCTGGCCACGGTGACGGTCGTGCACGCCGGCGGCGCCATCGTGCTCGCCTCGCCTGCGCACGAGGCGTCGCTGACCGTGGCTGCGGTGCAGCCCGCCATCGGTCTGGCTGAACGCGACACGGCAGCAGGTCGTGCGGCGGTCTGGCAAAGGCTCGAGTCGCTGACGCGCGATGCGTCGGCGTCACGCCCGGCCCTGATCGTCTGGCCGGAGACGGCCGTTGGCGACCCGCGCCACGACGCGGCCCTGGCTGCGCGGCTGGCGGCGCTCAGCGTCTCGGTCGGCGTGCCGATCGTCGTCGGCGCGGCTGAAACCGAGAAGTTCGCCGCGACGACGAACGCCGGCCTGTCGACGGGCCAGCGCGATGCCTGGAACTCGGCCTACCTTGTGGCCGATGGCACCGTCGTCGGCGAGCCTTACCGCAAGCGCGTGCTGATGCCGTTCGGCGAATACCTTCCGCTGCGCGGCACGCTGCCGTGGCCGGCCGGCCTGGTGCCCGACATCGTTGACGTGCGCGCTGGCGACGGCGAAGCCGGATTCGAGATCGCTGCGTCGCCGGCACCGATCCGGATCGCGGCCACCATCTGCTGGGAAAGCGAGTTCGCGTGGCTGGCCCGGACCGCGGTCAGCGGCGGCGCCCGCATCCTGGTGCAGCTCACCAATGACGCCTGGTTCGGCGACAGCCGCGCCGCGGCCCAGCACAACCTAGCCTCGGTGCTGCGCGCCGTCGAGAACGGCGTGCCGGTGGTGCTTGCCTCGAACACCGGCCCGTCGCAGGTGATCGACGCGCACGGCCGAGTGCCGTCGCGCGTCGACGGCTTCGGCCGCACTGGGATCGCGACCGCTGCGGTTTCGATCGGCGTCGCCGGCGGCACCGTTTACTCGCGCATCGGCGACGCGTTCTCCCTCGCCTGCATCGCCGGCGCCGGCCTCGGCCTCGGCGGTGCTCTTCTGCGGCGTGCCCCGCCACGCCGTTCCTTTTTACCCACGTTCGCCAAGGAGGCGATATGAACCGCCAACAAAGAACCGTTCGCTTGCACGCGTGTGCAGGACTCGTTGTCGTCGCCGCGGCCTGCGCTGCTGCGATGCCAGCGCAAGCCACCACAACCTTCACGACCGACAGACTCACCCGGCAGGTCTTCTGCGACATGTCGGCGCTGAAGGGCGAGTTCCACCGCAACAACCAGAGCTATGTCGCCAGCGGCTCCTGTGTCGAGCTCGAAGCAGCGCAGAGCAGCGGCGGCGGGAAGAACCGCAGCGAATTCGACCAGTACAACAAGTCGAAGGAGAACTGGCGCGCCGGCTGGACGGCCACGGGCAGCTTCGACCCCACCACCAAGGTGACGACCGAGACGGTCACGCTGCCGGCGCCGAACGTCAACGAGTTCGCGCCGGCGAACCGGCCGTATGGGCGCTTCACCTCGCGCATGATCTGCGCGACCGACCCGTGGCTCGAAAGCCTCGCCGACTGCACTGCCATCACCGTCACCGCGCAAGGCAACCTCGGCAGCATGGAAACGAGCCTGCGTCTCATGAAGCGGCCGTTCACGAGCAGCGCAAAGGAACCCCTGCGCAACGCCCTGATCGACGCACGTGCCCGTGCGCTCAAGCGCTTCGAGACCCGCCCGACGACGGCCGTCGCGCAGACCGGCCGGTCAGAGGCTTTCAACTCCGGCAGATTGCCCCCGACCCGCAACAGCTCGACGGAGCCGATGCCTGTGCGGTCGGGCCCCACGAGTACGACCCTGGCCCGGCCCGCGGCGGCGGTGGCGGCGCCGATATCGCAGGCGCCTGCGTCGGCGCCGGCCGCCTACGGGGCACGGTCGCCGGTGCTCGACTGGGGCAAGGCAGCGCCGTCGGCGCTGGGCGCGCGGTGAGCGCCGCCAGAACAGCCGGGGCGATGCCGCGCTTGCGCCGCCTCGTCGTCGCCGGCCCGCTGATGCTGTCGGTTGCCTGCGCTGGCTCTTTCGCTCAGACGACGGTGCCGGCGGCACACGCCACAGCTGCACCGGCACCTGCACTCGCTTCGCGACCGGCTACGGCGGCCCAGCCGTCGCCTGCACTGCGCTCCGCTGCAGAGGTGAACATGATCGAGCTTCAGTCGATCGTCAGCCAGCGCCAGATGGCGGTGCACGCGACGTCGGCGTTGACAACATCGATCAACGAAGCGAACAAGGCCGTGGCCGGCAACATCGGTCGCGGTGGTGGTGCGCCGCCGGTTTGCAAGTTGTGCGCGGCCCGGGCCCAGCAGCCTTGAACGGCTGTGTCGCAGCCAGCGCCGCGATGGATCCTTCGCTGATGCCAGCACGCTAAGTTCCTGCGCATGGCACGCTTCGAGCCGCAGAGCAACGCGTCCGAGTTGGCGCCGCATTCGCACCGCTTCATGTTGCGCGGCGCGGTGAGCGACCTGCAGTTCCCACCGCTGTGTCCGAACTGCGGCAGCGCGGCCGCGAATCCACTCACCTGTGCGAAGGCCTTCCGCCAGACCGACTCCGACGGCCCGACTGGCTATACCGTTACCTCGATCAGCGTGCCGTTCTGCGACACCTGCATCGCACGGCACCTTGCGGCGCAAGGCAAGAGCAGGCTGGTGTCCGATCTGATCTCCAGCTTCTCGACGACGGAGATGCTGGGCGCCGTGTTCCCGGCCTTGGCTGCGTTGTTTGTTTTGCGCCTGGCGCTGGGCGACCTGTTCCAGGCCCATGCCACGAGGGCGCTGTTGGAATTGGTCATCGGTGCGGCGTTCGGCGCGATCGCCTATGCGCAAGCACGAGCGGTGTGGGATCAGACCGAGCACTTGCGGGTGCCGCCGCAAAGTGACGTGACGATCGCGTTCGACTTCAGCGACGACACCGCGCCTGTGTTCGAGCCGGCGCGCTTCATCTGCACGGTACGCGACCCCGCGTTCGCTGAGGCATTCCAGGCGCTCAACGTCAGGCGCGAGTACCTGCCGAACAGCCCGCAAGCTCAGGCCGAGCGTCGCCGTTCGAACCGCCTGCTGTGGATCTTCGGGACACTGCTCGCCGTGTTCGCGCTGTGGAGCGCATTGCGCGATCTGTTCAGGTGAACGACCGGCGGAGCCAATCAGGCGCATATTCCAAGGTCTGGAACATCCAAAGAAAAACGGGTCAGCACTTGCGCGCTAACCCGTTGAATTGATTGGCGGAGCGGACGGGACTCGAACCCGCGACCCCCGGCGTGACAGGCCGGGGCACTAAGTGAGCATCCATGCGGGTTGCGGCCAGGTTCCATTTCCAAAAAATGGACAAAACGCGGTGATTCTAGCTGGGAGCGCGTCGAACGAATTCCAAGAGCCGCGGGCGGCTGCGCCCGGCCATAGGGAGCAGTCACCAGTACTCCTTCCCGACCCTCAGCAGCCACCCAAACCTGCGAACTCGCAACCTCAAAGCTGCCCGTCGACGCGGCGCGGAACCCGGGAACGAGGATGTACAGGCACTTCGCTGCATGTCCTTGAACAGACTGCGACCCCAGTTGGCGATCCAACGGCACGACATGGATTGCCGCTACGTCATCTAGGCGCCGCACGCGACGAAGCGCAATCGCAACGTATGCGTCCGGCAAAGTCATCTTGATCTTGGTCGTCGCGACGTGAAGGATCGTGTCCACGTAGGAATAGGTGGACACGATGACAAGCGACAGAGCCGCTTCGGGAACTGGATCGAGAAGGCGCTAC
>JANOEG010000534.1:0-6436 GCA_031413095.1 Burkholderiales bacterium
CTCATCACGGGCGATGTTTCGCACCATGGCGAAATCGACCAGCTCGAGAAGGGCAAGCGCATCCTGTCCAAGCTCAAGATGCCTATCCATTCGATCCCCGGCGAGCACGACTGGTACCTCGACATGGGCGCTGCGTGGCGCGCCAACTTCGGCGAAGACACCTGGTCGTTCGACCACAAAGGCGTGCACTTCATCGGCATGAACTCGATCCTCGTGCCCGACTTCTGGACCGAGGCCAAGCTGACACCCGCGCAGCGCCGCGACTGGTTCATGCCGCTGAACAGCCCGGTACCGGGCGTGTGGGGCTGCGGCGAGAAAGCGGTTGCCTGGCTGGCCAAGGATGTGGCGAAGGTTCCTGCGTCGACGCCGATCGTGATCTTCACGCACTCGCCGCTGTGGGACTACTACCCGCGCTGGAACTTCCAGGTGTCGGACGGCAAGGAGATCCGCAAGATCCTCGGCAAGTTCCAGGCCGTGACTGCGTTCCACGGCCATGTGCATCACACCGTCTACAACAAGATCGGCAACCTGACGTCGATCGGCACGATGAGCACGTCGTGGCCGTGGCCCTACCCGCCGATCAAGATGCCCAACCCGGAGTACCAGCAGTACCGGGCCGACCCGGCCAACACGTCAGACGGCATGGGCAGCGCGTCGATCAGCATGGATGGCGGCGGCAAGGCATTCGTGCAGTACCAACCGTTCGCCGATTCGCTGCCAGCGAAGCTCAAGAACGGCTTCAAGGCCTGACAACAAAGAGGAGATCAGAACATGCAAAGCAAACTCATTCGGCGTGCGGCGTTGTCGCTGGCTGCGGTAGCGGTGCTCGCCACGGCCACGGCCGTGACGGCGCGGGAGCCGTTCACGAAGGAAGAACTGAAGGCGATGGACGAGAAGCTCACCGCTTCGGCCAAGCGCGGCTACGACATGTGGTACGGCGCCCGCGCCGACATGGCCAACAACGGCCTGGCCTGCGCCAACTGCCACCCCGATGCCGCGGCCACCAACCCGCACACCTTCCCGAAGTTCATGCCGCAGACCGACAAGGTCATGGCGTACCGCGACATGGTCAACTGGTGCATCGAGAACCCGCAGGGCGGCAAGGCGCTGGACGTGAGCAGCGCCGACATGGTCGCGCTCGAGGCCTACTCGTTCTACCTGCACCGCGGCGTGGCCATCGACACCGGCCTGCAGACCCGCCAGACCGCCGGGCCGACGCCGAAGAACGCGCGCGGCCTGAACGTCAAGGGCACCGGCATTGGCTTCGACAAGTGATGTTGTCGCGGCGGTGATCCTTGCCGGCCTGTCGTGCTGGCAGGACGCCGCGGCAGAGCAGGCGTGCAACGGCGCTGTGTCGTCGTTGCCGTCGGCGCGTTTTCAAGACAACGGCGACGGCACCGTCACCGATGTGGAGTCCAAGTTGATGTGGATGCGTTGTTCCAGCGGCCAGCAATGGCAAGGCAAGCGCTGCGTCGGTGCCGCTGACTCCTACGGTTGGGCTGACGCGCAACAGCACGCCGTCAAGGTCAGCCGCGACGGTGCGGCCTTCTTCAACGATTGGCGCGTCCCGGCGCTGCGCGAGTTGGCGACGATCACCGACCGCGGCTGCAACAACCCACGAACGAACATGTCCGTCTTTCCCAGCACGCCGGCTGCGCCGTTCTGGTCATCGACCCCGCGTCCTGGCGAGACGGGCGGTGAACGTGTGCTGGCACTGAACTTCGGCGCCGGCGGTGTGATGCTGGCGCGCAAGGACGAGCGCTTTCACGTGCGGCTCGTCCGCACGGGCCCTTGAGGCTTTCATGCGAGCGAATCACTACACGCAGCCATCCCGGCAGCGAAGACGCCTGCTCCAGCAAGCCGGCGCGGTCGCATCGCTGGGCATCGTGTCGCTGTCAGCGGCACGGGCCGCGAAGGTCGATGGCGCCGATGCCTTCGTGGCGAAGACTTTCGCCGAGGCCATCGGCGCGCTCGGCGGCGTGCCGGCGCCCAGTTCGCTGATCACACTCGACGTCCCTGCGCTTGCCGACAACGGCGCCATCGTGCCGGTCACGGTCACGAGTGCGCTGCCCGGCACGCGCGAAATCATGCTGCTGGTCGATGGCAATCCGCAGCCGGTGGCGGTGCGCTTCACGATTCCCAGCGGCACCGAGCCCTTCGTCTCCACGCGCATACGCATGGCGGCCAGCGGCACGGTTTACGCCGCGGTACGCACCGACGACGGCCTGTACGCCGCTGCGCGCGCCATCGAAGTGACGGTCGGTGGCTGTGGCTGAGAGCACGATGGCACAGCAGATCCGCATCCGCTGCCGGCTGCGCGATGGCGTGGCCGACGTGCAGATCCTGATGCCGCACCCGATGGAAACCGGCCTGCGTGCCGATGAGTCCGGCGCGCTGGTGCCTGCGCACTACATCACCGACGTTGCGGTGACGCTGGCTGAGCGCACGGTGTTTGCCGCGCGCATGAGTATTGCCGTCTCGCGCGATCCTCTGCTGGCCTTTCGCGTTCGCGGCGTCCGGACCGGACAGCGCTTGCGTGTGGCCTGGAATGACAGCCGCGGCGAAGCCCGCGTCGATGAAGCCGTGATCGGCTGAACCCAATTCACAACCTACTTACTCGAAATCAAAGGAGTCCTTCCATGCACCCTCGCAACCGCCGCGTCTTCATGCTGCACGCCATCACTGGCGCCACCGCGCTCGCCGTCCAGCAGGCGGCGCAAGCCCAGGCGCCTGCCGCCGCCCCGGCACAGACGGCCAGCGATGTCCCGGTGAAAGAAACCGACGCGTATCCGAAGTCGATGGGCTTTCGCGTCAACACCGCCAACGTCGACAAGGTGAAGTTTCCGCGCCACGAGGTCGCGCAGAAGTGCAGCGGCTGCCAGTTGTTCAGCGGCAAGGCCGGCGAGCCGCTCGGCACCTGCTCGTTCTTCAAGCGGCCGGTGCCGGTGGACGGCTGGTGCCGCAACTTCAAACCGCAAAAAGCCGCAACCTGAGCCCGTCGGCGCAGCACACAGCGACGAGTCTGGAGAACACGACGATGAGCTTTCGCGATGACCCTGTGCTGCGGCCTCGGCGTGGCCCGTGGGTGGCCGCGCTGCTGGCCGGCGCTCTGGTGATGCTCGCGGCGTGCGAGCGCCCCGACTCAGACCAGCGCGGGCCGCGTGGTTCGTCGCAGATTCAGCTGAAAAAGCCGAGCGCCGTGGCTGCGCTGGCCGACATCAACAGCATTCCGGCGCCTGAGGAGCCGGCTGACATCGAGTCGCCGCCGTCGAGCGAGGTTTTCGTCAACGTCAAGGTCTTGAACGACCTCAGCGCCACCGAGTTCTCGCGTGTGATGCAGGCCTTTTCGACGTGGGTCTCGCCCGAAGAAGGCTGCGAGTTCTGCCACAACACGGACAAGATGGAGTCAGACGAGAAGTACCCGAAGGTGGTGGCGCGGCGCATGATCGAAATGACGCGAAAACTCAACACCGACTGGAAGCAGCATGTTGGAGAAACCGGCGTCACCTGCTGGACCTGCCATCGCGGGCAGGCCGTGCCGACAGGCGATTGGTTCAACGGCAAGGGACCGATGGAAACGGTTGCGTTCATGGGCAACCGCGCCGGCCAGAACGCGCCGGCGGCCAACGCCGGCGGCTCGTCGCTGCCGGGCGACCCGCTGGCGCAGTACCTGACCACCGGCGTCAACGAGATTCGCGTGCAGTCCACCACCGCGCTGCCCACGCGCGAGGCGCCGGCAGGCGTCAAGAACGCCGAGTGGACCTACTCGCTGATGATGTACATGTCAGGCTCGCTGGGCGTGAACTGCACCTACTGCCACAACACGCGTGCGCTGGCGCGCTGGGACGAGAGCACGCCGCAGCGCGTGACGGCGTGGCACGGCATCCGCATGGTGCGCGAGCTCAACACCGACTTCCTGACGCCGCTTGAACCGGTCTTTCCGGCCAACCGCCTCGGCCCGCATGGCGACGGCCCGAAGGTCGGCTGCGCCACATGCCACAAGGGCACCTTCAAGCCGCTCAATGGCGTCAGCCCGTTGACGGACTACATGGCATTGTCGGGCGTTGGCAAGGTGCCCGCGGGCACGCCGACGCCACCGGAGCCGGCCACAGCGCCGGAGCCGCCGGCCGCGCCCGCCGTGAAGAAGGTGTCCACGTCGGCCCCTGCGCCCAAGCGCTGATCGCTCACCGGTCTTGCATCACCGCCTGGAGGCGCCAGTCTCCAGGCGGTTTTCGTTTGGCGCCGCAAATCGACTACAAGAGCGCATGGGACGGAACCAAACGTGACGACACACCTGCTCGACAACAACGTCTGGCACACCTTGGCCGGCCCGCACGCGGCGTTCGCGGACGGGCAAGGCGGCGCGCGCATGGGCTTTCGCGATCACCGCGAGACGGTCCTGCGTGTCGTCTCGCGGCTGTGACGGTGGGCCGGCGATGAACAAGGCCTTCACCAAGGAAAGCGACGGCGACAACGACGATGATGATGACGGCTCGCCCGCGTTGCCGCCGTTGCCGGCGGGCGCCAAGAACTACATCACGCCGGCCGGCTACGCGCGCCTGCGCAGCGAGCTGTTGACGTTGCTCGACGACGAGCGGCCGAAGATCGTCGAGATCGTGTCGTGGGCGGCGAAGAACGGCGACCGCTCGGAGAACGGCGACTACCTCTACGGCAAGAAGCGGCTGCGGGAGATCGACCGCCGCATCCGCTTTCTGACCAAGCGCCTGGACATCGCCGAAGTCGCCGACCCGGCGCTGCACCATGGCAATCACCAGATCTTCTTCGGCGCAACGGTGACCTATGCCGACGAAGAAGGCGGCGAGCGCACGATCACCATCAAGGGCATCGACGAGGCCGACAACCTGGCCGGCGAAGTGAGCTGGGTGTCGCCAATTGCCCGCGCGTTGTTGAAGGCGCGCGAGGGCGACGAGGTGACGCTGATGACGCCCAAGGGACCGCAGCGCATCGAAGTGATCGAGGTGCGCTACCCCGAGCGTTGATCTCTGAGCAGGTTGGCCAGCTCCACCGCCGACTTCACGTTCATCTTGTCGAAGACGCGCGCGCGGTGCACTTCGACCGTGCGCACGCTGATGCCCAGCGCATCGGCGACTAGTTTGTTCGGCTTGCCTTCGATGACGAGCTGCATGACCTCGCGTTCGCGATCGGTCAGCTCGGCGAGGCACCGCGCGGCCTGGCCTTTCGAGCGTGCCGCCTCCAAGTGCTCGCGGCTGGCGGCCAACGCCTGTTCGATGCGGTCGACCAGCGCGTTGTCGGAGAACGGCTTCTCGACGAAATCGAAGGCGCCGCGCTTGACCGCGGCCACGGCGGTCGGCACGTCGCCGTGGCCGGTGAGAAAGATCACCGGCAGTGCCTGCGTCAACCCGCGCTCGACCAGCTGGTCGAACAGCGCCAAGCCACTCATGCCGGGCATGCGCACATCGAGCAACAGGCAGGACGGCGCCGTCGGCCACGGGTTGGCGCGCCGTGCGTCGAGCAGCCCGATGAAGGCCTCCGCGCTGGCAAAGCCTTCGGACAACAAGCGCCGCGAGCGCAAGAGCCACGCCAGCGCGTCGCGCAGCACCTCCTCGTCATCGACGAGGTAGACCATCGGCAGGCCGAGCGGTGCGTTCATGGGTGCAGGTTAAGGGCTGCGCAGCGTGAAGACAAATTTTGTGCCCGACGCGCCGGTGCTGTAGTCGAGCGCGCCGCCGTGCTGCTCGACCACGGTGCGGCACAGCGACAAGCCCAGCCCCATGCCTTCGCTGCGGGTCGTGAAGAACGGCGTGAACAGTCGCTGCGCCACGTCCGGCGCGATGCCGGGGCCGGCGTCGGCGACCGAGAACTCGATCCACTGCGCATTGATCACGCGCACGGTCATTCGCAGTACGCGCCGATCGAGCGGCGTCGCTTCCGACTCCATGGCCTGGATGCCGTTGCGTGTGAGGTTTAGCAGCACCTGCTCGACCATCGTGCGGTCGGCGCTGACGCGTGGCGCGGGCGAAGGCACCTGCACGTCGATGCGGGTGCCGCTCTTGCGCGCTTGCAGGCTCACCAGCGGCAGCACGGCGTCGATCAGCGCCGAGGCGGCGACCGCTTCGCGCGCCTGCTCGCGGCGGCGCACGAAGTCATGCACGCTCTTGATCGTGCGGCCCGCGCGGTCGGCCTGCTCGGCAATTTTCGTCAACGCCTGTTTGAGCATCTCTGTGTCCGCGGTCTCGGGCGCGTCAAGCAAATTCAACGACCCACCGGCGTAGCTCGCAATCGCCGCCAGCGGCTGGTTGAGCTCGTGGCTGAGAAGTGAAGCCATCTCGCCGACCGTGGCCAGTCGCGCCGTGGCCTGCAGGCGCTCCTGCTGCTGGCGCGACACGTCTTCGATGCGCCGCTGCTCCGAGAGATCGACGGCCGCACTCATCCAGCCGGTCTGCTTGCCGACGCC
>JANOEG010000535.1:0-1765 GCA_031413095.1 Burkholderiales bacterium
TCATGAAGAACAAGAGCTTGCTCATTGGTGCCGCAGTGGTTGCGGCCGCCTTCGCTGCCATTTTTGCCGCAACAGCGGCCGACGACAAAACGCCACCCTCAGCCGCCGCGAGCGCTTCTGCTCCCAAAGCCGCGCTCACCGTCACCGCGACCACGCCGCAAAGTGGCCGCTGGCCGATCACCGTCAGCGCCAACGGCAATGTCATGGCGTGGCAAGAAGCGATCATCAGCGCCGAAGCGCAGGGCCTGCGTCTGACGGAAGTGCGCGCGCAGGTCGGCGACCGCGTCAAGCGCGGCCAGGTGTTGGCGCTGCTGTCGGCCGAAACGCTCGCCGCCGACGCCGCGGCAATGCGTGCCAGCCTCGCCGAAGCCGAAGCCAACCAGGCCGAGGCCGCGGCCAATGCGGAGCGCGCGCGCCAGCTGCAAGCCAGCGGCGCCATCAGCGCACAGCAGATCTCGCAGTACGTGACGGCCGAGGCAACAGCCAAGGCGCGCGCGGCGTCGATGAAGGCGCAATTGAATGCGGCGCAGATGCGCCTGGCGCAAACGCGCATCAGCGCGCCCGACGACGGCGTGATCTCGATGCGCGGCGCCACGGTCGGCGCCGTCGCGCAGCCGGGTCAGGAGCTGTTCCGCTTGATCCGCAAGGAGCGCCTCGAGTGGCGCGCCGACGTCGCCGCGACCGAACTCGTGCGCCTGCAGCCGGGGCAGAAGGTGCAGGTCACGACGGCCGGTGGCAGCGCGGTCGAGGGCGTCGTGCGCACCGTGGCGCCGATGGTCGATGCGGCGACGCGCAACGGCGTGGTCTACGTCGATTTGCCTAAACCAGGGAATGCGAAAGCC
Source organism: Burkholderiales bacterium (assembly GCA_031413095.1). Classification (GTDB taxonomy): domain Bacteria; phylum Pseudomonadota; class Gammaproteobacteria; order Burkholderiales; family Burkholderiaceae_C; genus CADEEN01. The sequence goes on from JANOEG010000535.1 coordinate 843, forward strand.
GGCATGTTCGCGCGCGGCGACTTTGCCGTCGGCGAGCGCGAGGGCGTGACGCTGCCGCAGAGCGCGGTCGTGCTGCGCGACGGCTTTCACTGGGTGTTCCAGATCGGCGAGGGCAACAAGGTGCAGCAGTTGAAGGTCAGCGTCGGCTCGCGCGTCGGTGAGCGCATCGAGATCACCAGCGGTCTGGCGAAGAACGCTCGCGTCGTGGCGCAAGGCGCCGGCTTCCTCGCCGATGGCGATGTCGTTCGCATCGCCGACAAGTAGAACGAGAAGAACCCCATGAACTTCAACGTCTCCGCCTGGTGCATCCGCAACCCGGTGCCGTCGATCCTGCTCTTCATCATGCTGACGATCGCCGGTGTGCTGGGCTTCAAGGCGATGAAGATCCAGCAGTTTCCCGACATCGACCTGCCGACGATCACCGTCACTGCCTCGCTGCCAGGCACCGCGCCGGCGCAGATGGAAACGGAGGTCGCGCGCAAGATCGAAAATTCGCTGGCCACCGTGCAGGGGCTCAAGCACATCTACACCAAGGTGCAGGACGGCACGGCGATCATCACCGCCGAGTTCCGCCTGGAAAAGCCGACGCAGGAAGCCCTCGACGATGTGCGCGACGCCGTCTCGCGCGTGCGCTCCGATCTGCCGGCCGACTTGCGCGACCCGGTGATCGCGAAGATGGATCTCGCCGGCTCGCCGATCCTGACCTACGTCGTGGCTTCGACGCGCATGGACGCCGAGGCGCTGTCCTGGTTCGTCGACAACGAAGCCACCAAGCGCATGCTCGCTGTGCGCGGCGTCGGCGCTGTCAGCCGCGTCGGCGGTGCGACGCGCGAAGTTCATGTCGAGTTGGACCCATCGCGCCTGCAGGCGCTCGGCGCCACCGCCGCCGAGATTTCGCGTCGACTGCGCGACGTGCAACAGGA
>JANOEG010000536.1:0-10013 GCA_031413095.1 Burkholderiales bacterium
GAGGTGCGGCAGGCGGTGGAGGCCAAGCTGACGCTGATCCAGGCCGACAACGCGCAGAAGCTCGAACAGATGCGGGCCACGGTCGATGAAAAGCTCTCGGCGACGTTGGAGCAGCGCCTGGGCGAAAGCTTCAAGCAGGTCGCCGAGCGCCTTGAGCAAGTGCACAAGGGCCTCGGCGAGATGCAAGGGCTGGCGCGCGACGTGGGTTCGCTCAATCGCGTGCTGACCAACGTCAAGACGCGCGGCAGCTTCGGCGAGGTGCAGTTGGAAGCGCTGCTGGCCGACGTCTTCACGGCCGAGCAGTACGGCCGCAATGTGGCCACGGTGCCGGGCAGCAACGAGCGCGTCGAGTTTGCGATCCGTTTGCCCGGGCATGACGACAAGGGTGGCGGCGCGCCGGTGTGGCTGCCGATCGACGCCAAGTTTCCGCGCGAAGACTACGAGCGTTTGCTCGACGCGCAGGAGCGCGCCGACAAGGAGGCGGTGGAGGTTTCGGCGCGCGCGATCGAGAACCGCCTGAAGTTCGAGGCGCGCTCGATCCGCGACAAGTACATCGCCGCGCCGCACACGACCGACTTCGGCATCCTCTTCGTGCCGACCGAGGGCCTGTACGCCGAGGCACTGCGACGTCCGGGGCTGGTCGATGTGCTACAGCGTGAGTACAAGGTGATGCTCGCCGGCCCGACCACACTGCTGGCGACGCTGAACAGTTTGCAGATGGGCTTTCGCACGCTGGCTCTCGAGAAGCGCAGCGCCGAGGTCTGGCAGGTGCTCGGGGCGGTGAAGACCGAGTTCGGCAAGTTCGGTGACGTGCTCGCGCGAACGAAGAAGAAGCTCGAAGAGGCCAGCTCGACAATCGAAGCCGCCGAGGTGCGCACGCGTGCGATGAGCCGCCAGTTGCGCAGCGTCGAGTCGATGCCGACGCGTGAGGCGCAGGGGCTGCTCGGCATGGCGGCCAACGAAGACGACGAGCAAGGGGTTGAATGAACTTGGGTGAGCCCAGGCCCGTTGCCGCACCGCGCCACGCTTTCGTTCTGGTCGTTGTCACGTTGGTCGGTCTGCACGCCTGCATGGCTGCCACGCGCGTCGCGGCGAGCCTGGCGGTGCTCGCCCAGGGGCATCCGGCGTGGGTCGTCGGCGCACTGCTGAGCTTGTATGGTCTGGCGCCGATCGGCTTGTCGCTTTGGGCTGGCCGCATGGCCGACCGTTTCGGCTTTCATCGGCCGGTGGCTTGGTCGATCGTTTTTGCGCTGTTGGGCGCGTCGCTGCCGGTGATCACGCAGCACTTGGCGGCATTGGCGGTGTCCGGCTTGCTCACCGGCGGCGCGGTGGCGTTTGCGGCGGTGGCAATTCAGCGCGAGGCCGGGTTGATGGCGCGCGATGTCAACGACCTGAAGCGGGTCTTCAGCTGGGTTGCGCTCGGGCCGGCTTTGTCGAACACGATCGCGCCGGTGGTGGTGGGACTGCTGATCGACCACGTCGGTTTTCGTGCGGCCTTCGTCTTTGGCACGCTGCTGCCGCTGGTGGCGGCGTGGGCAGCGTGGCGCGTGCCGCGCCTGGCGGCGTCGCTGCCGCCGAGCGGCGAGCCGGCGTCGTTTCGCAGCGCCTTCGGCTTGCTACGGCACACACATCTGCGCAACCTGCTGCTGGTCAACGTGGCGATGGCAGCGTCGTGGGACGCGCACACCTTCACCGTGCCGGTGGTCGGCCACGCGCGCGAACTGAGTGCTTCGTCGATCGGCCTGGTGCTCGGTTCGTTTGCGGTGGCCTCGACCGTGATCCGTCTTGGCATCTCGTCGTTTGCGCAGCGCATCGACGAAAAGCGTGCGCTGCTCGCTGCGATGACGCTGGCGACGTGCACGTTGCTGATCTATGCCTGGCTGCCTGGCACCCTGGGCATGATGGCCGGCTCGGCGCTGCTCGGCCTGGCGCTCGGCTCGGTGCAGCCGATGGTGTTGTCGATGCTGCACCAGGGTGCGCCACCGGGCCAGCAAGGCCAGGCGCTGGCGCTGCGCATGCTGTTCACCAACGCGGCGACTATCGCGATGCCGGTGGGCTTCGGCTTTCTGGCCGCGGCGACAGCGAGTGCGGCGCCGATGTGGGTGATGGCGGCGTTGCTTCTGGCCGCGCGTCTGCCTGCACGGGGGCTCGCCGCGACAAAATCGTCAGAAGCGGATGCCGCCCGGGTTTGAGCGCTGATCCACCGGCGCCGGCGTCGGTGTGGCCTCCGGCGCGGTCACCGGCGGCTTGGTGGGCTTGGGCTCGACCAGCGGTTGTGCGGCTGCAGCCTTGTAGTTCGGCGGCAGTTGCGACTGTCGCGAGTAGCCGGCGATGTCGAGCGTTTCTTCCCAGGTCGAGGCGTTGAAGCCGCGCATGACCTGTGCACCGATCTTCACCACCGGGGCTTCCTGCCCGCCGACGACGCGCTGCCACGCTTCCTTGTCTTCGTTGGTTGTCGCAGTGCGTTCGACGAACGGGATGCCACGGCGCTGCAGCAGGGCGCGCCCCATCTCGCAGGCCTCGCAGGCCGCCGCGGTGTAGAGCGTCACCGGAAACTTGGCCATCACCTGGCGCAAGGCGAACGGAAGTGTTGCGTCGTTGGCGGCGATGCTGCCGTCGCGGTTGACCTGCACTGCGCGGGCCTCGCCCGGTGGCGGCCGGTCGGAGTAGGTGATCTTGCCGTCGGGGCCGACGACCTTGAACAGCGCATGCGCAGGCAAGGCGGACAGAAGCAATGTGGCAACCGCCATCCAGGGGCGCGGCGAGGTGATGTTCATACCCAGCAATCTAACCCGCGCGGCCCGTGGACTCAAGCCATTCCTTGCTGCCGCAACAGTGCATCGATAGTTGGTTCACGGCCGCGGAAAGCGACGAAACTTTCCATCGCAGCGCGGCTGCCACCGGCTTCGAGAATTTCTTCACGCAAACGGCGTCCGGTGGCCACCGACAAGGCGCCAGCCTCTTCGAAAGCGCTCCAGGCGTCGGCCGAAAGCACCTCGGCCCACTTGTAGCTGTAATAACCTGCGGCATAGCCGCCGCCGAAGATGTGCGAGAAAGCATGCGCGAAGCGGTTGAACGGCGGTGGCTTGAGCACCGCCACCTGGTCGCGCACCTCGTCGAGCAGTTGTTGCAGGCGGTCCTTGGCGCTGGCCTCGCTGTGGATGCGCATGTCGAACAGGCCGAACTCGAGCTGGCGGACAGTCTGCATGCCACTCTGGAAGTTCTTCGCTGCCACCATCTTGTCGAACAGCACACGCGGCAGCGAGGCGCCGGTCTCCACATGCGAGGTCATGCGCTGCAGCACGTCCCATTCCCAGCAGAAATTCTCCATGAACTGGCTGGGCAGCTCGATGGCGTCCCACTCCACACCTTGCAGGCCGGAGACGCCCAGGTCTTCGATGCGCGTCAGCATCAGGTGCAGGCCGTGGCCGAACTCGTGGAAGAGGGTGATGACGTCGTCGTGCGTCAGCAATGACGGCTGATCGCCGGCCGGCGGCGCGTAGTTGCACTGCAATGTGGCCACCGGCGTCTGCGTGGCGCCATCGGGGCGCGACCAGCGCTCGCGCGCGTCGCCCATCCAGGCACCGGGCTGCTTGCCGGGGCGTGCGTAGGCGTCGAGGTAGAACTGCGAGAGCAGCTGGCCGTCGCGCTCGACGCGGTAGAAGCGCACTGAGTCGTGCCACACCGGCGCGCGGTCGGGCGTGATCTGCACTTCAAAGATCGTCTGCACAATCTCGAACAGGCCGGCCAGCACCTTCGGTTCGGTGAAGTAGCGTTTGACCTCAAGGTCGCTGAAGGCATAGCGCGCTTCCTTCAACTTCTCGCTGACGAAGGCGACATCCCAGGCTTCGAGTTGCGGCATGCCGAGATCGCTGGCCGCGAAGTTGCGCAGTTCCTGCATGTCGCGCTCGGCAAACGGCTTGGCGCGCTGGGCGAGGTCTTGCAGGAAGGCGTTGACCTCGGCCGGGGTGCGAGCCATTTTGGGCACCAGCGACAAGTCGGCGTAGCTGGCGTGACCAAGCAGTTGCGCAGCTTCTTGCCGCAGCTCGATCAGTTCGCGCATCAAGGGCGTATTGTCTTGCGCTGCCGGCCCCAATTCACTGGCGCGGGTGACGTAGGCCTTGTAGAGCGTAGCGCGCAGGGCGCGGTCGGTCGCGTATTGCATCACCGGCTGATAAACCGGCTGGTGCAGCGTCAGCTTGTGGCCGTCCTTGCCTTCGGCCTGTGCAGCGGCGCGCGTTGCCTGCAGCACATCAGCGGGCACGCCGCCCAACTGGTCGGTGCCGACGTAGTGAGTAAAGCCATCGGTCGCATCGAGCACATGCTCGGAGAACTTCTGCGACAGCTCGGCGCTGCGTTCTTGAATGGCGGCGAAGCGTTCCTTTGCCGAGCCTTGCAACTCCGCGCCCGAGAGCACGAAGTCGCGCAGCGCGTTGGCCAGCGCCTTCTTGCGCGGCGCGGGCAAGTGCGCCGATGACGCGCTCGCCGCGACCGCTTTGTATTTGGCGAACAGCCGCTCGTCGGCGCCGAGTTGCGTGTGAAACGCCGTGACCTTCGGCAGGCTGTTGTTGAAAGCGGCCCGCCACTCGGGCGTGTCTGCCACGCTGTGCAGGTGCGACACGGTGCCCCAGGCGCGGCCCAGGCGCTCAGTGGCCACGTCGAGCACAGCAGACATGGCGTCGTAGTCGGCAGCGACGTCGGGGCCCACAGCGCGCTCGAGCGCGGCAGCAGCTTCGTGCAGCAGATGGTCGATTGCCGGCGATACATGCTCGGCTTTGATCGCACTGAAGTCGGGCAGCGCGTCGAATTGCAGCAGCGGGTTGGTCATTTGATGGCCGCTTGTGCAGCTTGAAGGGTGTTCATGAGCAGCATCGCGATCGTCATCGGGCCGACGCCGCCGGGCACCGGTGTGATGTGGCCGGCCACCTCGCGCACCGAGTCGAATTCAACATCACCGGCGAGCTTGCCGTCGGGCTTGCGGTTGATGCCCACGTCGATGACGATGGCGCCCGGCTTGACCATGGCGGCCGTCAGCGTGCCGATGCGGCCGACCGCGGCGACGACGATGTCGGCCTGGCGTGTGTGCGCCGCCACGTCGGGCGTGGCGCTGTGGCAGACGGTGACGCTGGCGTTGGCTTGCAGCAGCAGCAGCGCCATCGGTTTGCCGACGGTGTTGCTGCGGCCAATGACGACGGCGTGTTTGCCGCGCAGCGGCACGCCGGTCGATTCAATCAGCTTCATGCAACCGAGCGGCGTGGCCGGACTCAGGCCCGGCAGGCCGGTCATCAACTCACCCGCGCTGCGGGTCGAAAAGCCATCGACGTCCTTGGCCGGCGCAATGGCTTCGATCACCGCGTGTGGGTCGAGATGCTTGGGCAGCGGCATCTGCACCAGGATGCCGTGAATCGCGTTGTCAGCGTTAAGCGCTGCGATGCGCGCCAGCAGCGCGGGCTGCGCCATCTGCGCGTCATAGCGTTCGAGCACCGAGTGAAAGCCCGCTTCTTCGCAGGCCTTGACCTTGTTGCGCACATAAACCGCGCTGGCGGGATCTTCACCGACGAGGATCACTGCCAGGCCGGGCCGCACGCCGAGTGCGGCGGCTTGCCGGGCCGCCTCGGCGCGGTAGTGCTTGGCGAGCGCAGCGCCGTCGATGAGTTGAGCTGTCATCAGAAAACGGACAAGGCCGCGTCAGCGGCCTTGTTCTCCTGTCGTGAAACGTTATGCCTTCGCGGTTTGCGCACCCAGCGCGATCTTCAGCAGATCGGCCACGGTGTTGGCGTTCAGCTTTTCCATGATGTTGGCGCGGTGCGCCTCGACTGTCTTGATGCTGATGCCCAGGTCGTCGGCGATCTGCTTGTTGAGGCGCCCGGCGACGATGCGCTCCAGCACCTGCGCTTCGCGTGTCGTCAGGCGCGACAGCAGCGCGTCGCGGCTGGCCTGTTCCTGGTGATTCGCAAACGCGTTTCGGGCCTGGTCGAGCATCTTCTCCACCAAGCCGAGCAGCTCGTCTTCCTTGAACGGTTTCTCGATGAAGTCCATCGCGCCTTTTTTCATCGTCGTCACAGCCATCGGCACATCACCGTGGCCGGTGATGAAGACGATCGGCAACGGGCTCTTGCGTTCGACCAGGCGGTCTTGCAGTTCGAGCCCGCTCATGCCTTCCATGCGGATGTCGACTAACAGGCAGGCGACTTCGCGCGAGTCGAAGCGCGACAGGAACGACTCGGCGGAGTCGAAGCACTTGACGCGATAGTCCTTGCCTTCGAGCAGCCATTGCAGCGAATCGCGCACGGCCTCGTCGTCATCGACGACATAAACAGTGCCCTTCTTGGGAATCAGACTCATGGTGTGGGATCCGCGGTGGCGCGCGCTACGGTGGGAAGTAAGGGCGCTGGGAGGGTGGAAGGGCCTGTGCTTTCACTGCGGATGGCACTCAATTCCACCGGCAGCGTGAAGGCGAAACGACAGCCCACGACAGTGTCAAGATTGTAGAGGTTCTGTGCCTTCATCCGGCCGCGGTGCGACTCGATGATCGAGCGGCACAGCGCCAGACCGATGCCCAGACCCTCCGCCTTGGTCGAGAAGAAGGCCTCATACAAGCGGGCCAGCACGTCCTCGCGCACGCCGGGTCCATGGTCGGTAACGCTGAACTCGATCACGCCCCCTTCTTCGGGGGTGTGGCGCGGCACGACGCGCAATTCGATCTGCCGGCGCTGCGGCGGCAGTTGCGCCGAGTCGATGGCTTCGGCGGCGTTCTTCAGCAAGTTCATGATGACCTGTTGGATCAGGATCGGGTCGCATGACAGCGGCGGCAGGCGCTGCGCGACGTAGGTCGTCAGCGCGACGTTGCGCCGCCGCAGCTCGATGCCGGCGAGCTCCAGCGCCTCATCGACGATCGCTCGCACCGACGCCAGTTGCCGCTGCGGTTCGCTGCGCTTCACGAAGCTGCGCACGCGCTGGATGATCTGCGCCGCGCGCTCCGCCTGGCGGGATGTCTTGTTCAGCGCTTCGATCAGATCGTCCTTGCCGATCGACTCGGCGCGCACGCGCGAGACCATGCCGTTGCAGTAGTTGGTGATCGCCGCCAGCGGCTGGTTCAACTCATGCGACACCGAACTGGCCATTTCGCCCATCGTCACCAGGCGACTCGTGACCTCGGCGCGCTCGGCCTGGCGCGCGGCCTGTTCTTCGATGCGCCGACGCGCGGTGACGTCGGTGGCGATCAGCATCTGCGCCAGGCGGCCGTCGGTCCACTGCAGGTAGCGCGAGCGCACGTCGAACCACTTTTTCTGGGAATCGACATAGACCTCGCGCGGGTCGGCACCGAAGGCGGTGAGCTGCTCGGCAGGCAGGCCAGCGAGGTTGTCGACGTCGCCGCCGTCGTCGCTCGCAGTGACGGCGGCGGCGGGCGCGGCGAGGAACGGCAGCGCCAATGCCTGACCGGCCAATTGCGCATGGCCCTTCGGGTCAGCACCGAACCACAAGCGGTAACTGCGGTTGGCGAACAGCAATTCGCGCTGCTGGACCGACATCACCGACACCGCAGCGTCCAGGCCTTCGAGCACGGTGGTGAACCGTTCGTGCGAAGCCGAGAGCTGGTCGCGGATGCGCTTGGCCTCGGTGATGTTGGTCATCGACGTCATCCAGCCGGTTTGCTGGCTGCGCGAATCGACCAGCGGCGAGACGTACATGCGCGCATCGAAGACGCCGCCGTCCTTGCGCATCACCTTGACTTCGATGCCGCCGGCCGGGCTGCGGCCCTGCATTTCCTGCGCCAAGAGGCGCGAGTTTTCCTCGACACGATCCGGTGGCCAGTACGGAAACGGCGGCAGGCGGCCGACCAATTCGGCTTCGGAGAAGCCGGTCATCGCGCAGAACGCCGGGTTGACGTAGGTGATGCGGCCTTCGTTGTCGAGCGCGCGCATGCCGGTCAGCATCGAGTCTTCCATCGCGCGGCGGAAGTTCGTCTCTTGCACCAGCGCGTTCTGAATCTGACTGCGTCGCCGCACGTGCCGCCAGGTGCCCAGCAGCATCCACACCGTCAGTGCCGACAGCGCCACCACCATCCAGAACAGGGCATTGCTGACCAGGCCGACCGACGTCCGCCAACCCATGCCGCGCAGCAACAGGCCGTTGGCGGCCGGCGCCAGCGGCAGGTCTACAACGATCGTCGGCCGGTTGCCGACGCGACCCGGCATCTGCAAGACGCTGCCGGCCAGCTCCCTGCCGCTGCCATCGACCACGGCCACGGTGTGGCGTTGTGTCACTTCCGGCGGCACCATCTGGCGCAGCATCGGCTCGATCGCGTATTCGGTGACGAGCACACCGGCAAACTTCGACTGCTCGAACACCGGCACATGCAACTGGAAGACCGGCGAACCACTGGCACTGCGGAACGCTGCCGAGTAGGCCGGGCCGCGCAGCGTTCGCGCGTTGTTGAAGCCGCGTTCGGCCTCACTGGTGATGCCGGCGGCTGGCAGCTCGGGCGCGATCGCGCCCCCGCTCGGGTTGACCTCGGGGTGGAACACGGCCGCGGCATGTGTGGCGCGCAATTCGCGCTGCGGGCCGACCCAAGACACATGCGTGATCGAGGGCCGCTCGCGTACCAGTTCGGTCGCAGCCGCGACAAAGGTTTTGGTGTTCAGGCTGCCGTCCCCGACGTCGCGCGCCAGGCGCATCAGCTGCTCCTGATCGTCCGACAGGTACAGCCGGATTTGCTGTTGAGTGATCTCGGTGTCGCGCTGCACCGCCTCGGCCTCACGCTCGATCTCCTCGTTGCGCAGTGTCCAGAAGGCCGCGATGATCGCCGCCAGGAACAGCAGCACCGAAATCAACGGGCCGAGCGTCGCAAAGCGATCCTGGCGCGTCGGAGACTGTCGCCGCCACCAGCGGCCGAACAGTCGCTGGGTGCGTGGCACCGGTGGTGCCGCGGGGCGTGTGGGGTCGGTACGCAAAGGCATGTCAGTCGATTATCGAGGGCGGGTTCCTTCGAATGGACTGTCGATGTTTCGTATTACGAAATTCAAACTCGCTATTTGGAATTCCTGCTTTTTGATGCGACACTCCATTTGCTGATTTTTTGACACCAAGCGCCCCATGCGCATTGCGAACAACAGGAGACAACGATGTCAGCCCTTCCCGAATCGCTGCCCGCCGGCGGCGCCCCAGACTCCGACCATCAGGAGACCCGCGAGTGGCTCGACGCGCTGGCCGCAGTGATCAGCGCCGAGGGCAAGGATCGCGCGCACTTTCTGCTCGACCACTTGCTTGAAGAGGCGCGCCAGCATGGTGTGGACCGGCCGTTCTCGGCCAACACCGGGTACGTCAACACGATCGAGCCGGCCGATGAGGCCAAGAGCCCGGGCAACCTCGAACTCGAAGGCCGCTTGCGCGCCTACATGCGCTGGAACGCGATGGCAATGGTGGTCAAGGCCAACCGGCTCGACCCGGCCGACGGCGGTGACCTCGGCGGCCACATCAGCAGCTTCGCCTCGGTGGCGCACATGTTCGCAGCCGGCTTCAACCACTTCTGGCACGCCGAGAGCAAGGACCATGGCGGAGACCTGCTCTACATCCAGGGCCACAGCGCACCGGGTATCTACGCGCGTGCCTTCATGGAAGGGCGCATCAGCGAAGAGCAGATGCTCAACTTCCGCCAAGAGGTCGGCGGCAAGGGCCTGTCGAGCTACCCGCATCCGAAGCTGATGCCCGAGTTCTGGCAGTTCCCCACGGTGAGCATGGGCCTCGGGCCTCTGATGGCGATTTATCAAGCGCGCTTCTTGAAGTACCTGCACGCGCGCGGCATTGCCGATACCGCGAAGCGAAAAGTCTGGGTCTTCTGCGGTGACGGCGAAATGGACGAGCCCGAGTCGCTCGGCGCCATCGGCCTGGCCGCGCGCGAAAAGCTCGACAACCTGGTCTTCGTCATCAACTGCAATCTGCAGCGCCTGGACGGGCCGGTGCGCGGCCGATCGGCCACCAGTTCAACGAGTCCGTCGTTAATCAGAATCCTG